>JAYVQB010000091.1:0-10216 GCA_043757085.1 Verrucomicrobiota bacterium | reverse complement strand
GCCGCCGACCTCGCCAAAGGCCATCCCGGCGCGCAATACCGCGACAACGCCCTCAGCAAAGCCCGCTTCGAATTCCGCTGGGAAGATCAGTTCAATCTGTCACTCGATCCCGTCACGGCCCGTTAGTTCCACGATGAAACCCTCCCGCAGGAAGGCGCGAAGACCGCCCACTTCTGCTCCATGAAGATCACCGAAGACGTGCGGAAATACGCCGCTGAGCAAGCCATCTCCGAGGAAGAAGCCCTCCAGCGCGGGATGAATGAGAAGAGCAAAGAGTTCGTCGAAGCTGGAGCCGAAGTCTATCAGCCAGCCTGATTTATGGGCCGAATTCGTCGAGGCGGCTATTTCATCGTCTGGTGGATCGGAGATCACGATCCCCGGCATGTTCACATCTATGACGGCGATGAACGATTCCTTGGTCGCGTGGAGATTCCGTCCGGTGAACCGATGGATAATTGGAAACCAACGAAAAAAGTGCTACAAATTCTCGCAGAACTCATCAAAGAAGGCCGTCTATGAAAACCCTGAACCCGCTCAAAGCTCCATTTGGCAAAGGCAAATTCTCGCGCGTCCGCTCGGTCAGCTATCATCAGTGGGAAGATGCCTTCGATGTCGTGTTTGATGACGGCCTGGCCTTTCTCGAACCCCACGCCACTATTCGGAAAGCCAACAAGATCGCCCCCAAGGCCATCGTTCAATCGGTCGAGCAAGATGAAGAACTACGCAGCGGATTTTACGTCCACTACGACAACGGCCAGACCGCCGAGGTCTCTTGGGCTTTCATCCGCGAACTACCACCGAAACCTGCCAAGAAGTGATGCATCACGCGCTTAATGAAGGTATGGAAGCGAAGTCGAAGAAGTTCGTGGAAAAGGGAACGAAGGTTTACGCGAAGGTGTGCTAACTTAACTTTTTTAGTTGCAGTGATTACCTTACCAAAAATCAGACTTTGGAATGAGTTTTGGCAATATATCAGACAGCCTGATAAAGATGCGTTTGGAGAGGTGGTCCAAACTTGGCCGCCTGAGCTATTCTCGAAGCTAAAGAAAGTAATCAGGGATCGCTTTGGCGACGAGCGATTCACCGGCCCTTCCATCGTGGAGGCCATGCAGAGATTGGGATATTGGCCTCTTGATCCCGTCACTGTCTCCGTGCTGATTGATTTAGGGAATGCCAATGTTGACTCATGCGATGACCTTACCGCTAAGCTGAATAAGCTAGCTCGATACTCGTTTTATCTTTTGGCGCGCGGAACCGACATTCGCTTTGAGTGCATTCGCCAAATGTCTCTGGAGAATGCTGAGTCGATGGTTCGCGGTTTGGCGATCGCAGAGGAATTTGGATACTCGGAATCAGGTGGGTCTGTTTCCCTCGTGAATTGGTCATTCAATGTATTTCGACAGATTCATCCACTGACGGACTGGGCGCGTCTGGCAGATTGGATTGTGCTCCACACCACGAATCCATATATTCCCTTCAATTTTCAACGAACTCGGCATCAATGGGAATGCTGTAGAGAAGAATCGGCATCGCCTCAAGACACTTGGAGGCTTCTGAATGAAGCAGAGGCGCTTCATCAGAAGCGTCGGCATCAACGAATCGAGAAAGAGGAAGCAGAGTCACACGCCCGTTCAGAAGAACGGGAGAACAAGCGACGAAATATACAGGAAGCTCATGCGCATCAGAAGGCGATAGCAACTAATGACCGCGTTAACATCTGCAAGACGCTTGGCGAATTGTCTGATGACAAGCGGCTTGAGGCGATTTGCCATGATGAAAGCCGCCCATTAGAGTTCTATCCTGATTCATTCGCCGAAATCGACGATGTATCTGCACGGATTCTGCCAATTGAACTCCGCCGTGCGCTCATCAAGCGCTTGCGCAACGCGCGTAGAGGGCCGTGGCGAAAGCTCTCTATGCAGCTGGAAAATATTCATCAATAATGATCGCTCAATTACCTTCACCACTCCTAGAAACGAGGAAACGGAAAACGGGGACAGGCTGCAACTGGCTGACAAAGTTCACTTTGTAAAATGGGGTCTATCAATGATTTTTGTCATGCAAAAAGAATCGGGAAATGGCGTCTAGGTTCAAATCTTGACAGTATTAACTTTGATCCAAAGCTGCACCCGATTGATCTGTATTTGCCACTACGAGCGACTGCTTGATTGCCGAGAGGCATGAGCAGTTGGACGGCAAATCTGAGGGCGCGGCGGCGGAAGCTTTTCTGACGGGTTCCGGTCAGGTGATGATTCGTTGATGGTCGGGGATGGCCCATCATGTCATGTCGATTTGATGACCTCGTCATACAACAACTGGTGGGGCGCTGCTGCGTCGGCGCCCTGATTTTTGTGGGGGAACGCGGTGTGGAACTGGGGTGTGATGTGGGGTGATGCGAGGATACTGCCGGAAGGCTCCGCACCACCTCCGCCCACTTTATTTTCGGCGCCGACACAGCAGCGCCCTACCATTGGAAATTTCACGGCACTGAAACAGCCATAACGGGTGATTTTTGGGAGCCGACACGCAGGTGGTCTGCCGATCATTTTGAAAGAAATCGTGCGAGGTTGGATCGGTGCGGGCCATAGCCAGTCATGTCGATTTGATGACCTCATCATGCCACTACTGGTGGGGCGCTGCTGCGTCGGCGCCCTGATTTTTGTGGGGGAACGCGGTGTGGAACCGGGGGCGTGATGTGGTCTGATGCGTGGATTCTGCCCGGACGGCTCCGCGCCTCCTCCGCCCTCTTTATATTCGGCGCCGACGCAGCAGCGCTCTACCTTTCGAAATTTCACGGCACCGACATTCAAGCGCCCTACCGAATTATTTTGTGGTGCGACGCATCAATGCCCTACGTGGGGAATTTCACGGAGCCAACACAGCGCGCTACCGGTCATTCCGTATTCGGGTGTTCTCCAGACGACGGGTCTCGCTTCGGCAACGGACGCCCAAACGACCGGATAGGTGCGCTCAAATCATGCACGCATCCACGCCACGGCCAAACTTCGGGCGTTGCGACCAGTCCGGCTCTTACTGGATTCTCCCTCATATACGCCAGTTTCTCCTGGTAATGCGCATCTGACCGCATCCGTGTGTGGAACAATCCATCCTGCCAACGCCATTGTGGCTGATTGATCTTTTTGGCAAACCGGTCTTTCCAGAATCCCGTCCATCGCTCGACCGACACTCCATCGCTTATTTGCTGCGGGCTACAGATGAAATGCAGATGATCGGGCATCAGCACATAGTCTCCCACCAGCCACGCCGTCGCTACATCGCGCCAAATCTCCTGCAATACATTCATGACATCCGATTGAGCCACCCATTTTCCGCGATCATCCGCGCAGACGGTGCAGAACAAGATCAAGGGCATGTCCGATGACAGCAGCACGCCCTTCGCCGGAGTGCGGCGACCGATCGTATCTCCATCGTCATGGGGTGACTCATCCACCATCGACGATTCCCGCGCGATGACCGGCATGCAGGCATTTCGGAATCTCCCAAGGATGTGCCGCCATCTCGATTCGATGACAACGTCATGCCAAATCTGGTGGGGCGCTGCTGCGTCGGCGCCCTACCGCATGATTTTCGGGGACTGCCGCAGCAGTGCCCCGACACTTGATTAATTGCATGCAACGACCCTGATTGACCCTGAGTGACTCCTCGCTCAGATTGCATGTCCTGCCGGAAGAACCATCCAACCGCACTTACTCTTGCCTACTATGAACTCAGAATCCATTCCCGTAGCACCCCAGCACAAACCACTCCGTCTGTGGCCGGCCTTGATCCTCGCGGCGATCATTGTTCTCTGTCGTTACGCGCCCCGCTTCATCGAGGGTGCGAGCAGCCAGTATTGGTTCGTGCCCATCTTCTTCCCAATGCTGGCCAGTGCGCTGATGCTGATCTGGTGGCTGGCGGGGAGTCGCGCCACCGGTCACGAAAAGCTCATGGGATTCTTCGGAGTCATCGTGGTGGTGGCGGTGATCGTCTTGCTGAGTCATCCTTCCATGCGGGGCCTGATCACCAGCTATCTGACATTGCCGCTTGGAATGGTCGGATTCGGACTTGGTGCTTATTTCAATCGAAACAAGCAGCCTAAGCAACGCGTCTCCGGCATTCTACTTTGGACTCTGCTGGCGATGGTTGGCACCCTGCTGATACGAAGCCAGGGCGTCACTGGTGACTATACTTTTGATTTTCAAACACGCTGGTCGTCAGCGCCCGGCGGTGGCTCGTGGGCCGCTAACAAAGCTTCGCCTGCAAATGCAGCGAGCACAGGTGCCGCCATAGATGCCGCGCTCACCACTGCCGAATGGCCCGGCTTCCGTGGGGCGGATCGCATGGGGCATACTAAGACTCCGAAGCTGGCGACGGATTGGAAATCGAATCCCCCCAAGCTGTTGTGGAAGAAACCGGTTGGCGCGGGTTGGTCGTCGTTCGCTGTCGCGGGAAATTTTGCTTTCACGCAGGAACAACGCGGAGCGAACGAAGTCGTGGCCTGCTACGATTTAACAACGGGCAACGAAGTATGGACCCAGCAACGCGAAGCTCGTTTTGACGATCCGATGGGTGGCCCCGGCCCGCGCGCCACGCCAACGCTGGCGGAAGGTGCGGTCTTTACGGCGAGTGCCTCGGGCATGTTGCAGCGCTTGAAGGCGGGCACGGGCGAAGTAGTTTGGCAACAGGATTTCAAGAAGCTCGCCGGACGTGAACCGCTCATGTGGGGCTACGCGTCGTCGCCCTTGGTGACGAACTCACTAGTCATTATCTTTGCGGGCGGTGCCGGCGACAAAGGACTCATGGCCTTCGATACCGCGACCGGCCAACCACGATGGTCGGTGGCTTGCGGTCCGGAATCCTATAGCTCCCCGCAACTCAGCAAGGTGCTGGGCGAAGACACGCTACTCTTTCTCAGCAACGATGGCCTGCTCTTGCTCGATCCCGCCACCGGCAAGATGCGGCTGAACTACGAGTGGAAATTCCAAGGCTATCGCGCGCTGCAACCCACGGTCATCGGCGATGACATCGTGTTGCTGCCCACACCGATGAGCGAGGGAACCCGCGCCATTCGCATCAGCAAGAAAGGCGACCAGCTCGCTGCGGAAGAACTGTGGACCTCGAAGCAGATGAAGACCGACTTTACCGAACTCATCGCGCACAAGGGCTACCTCTACGGAATTGATGGTTCCATGTTTAGTTGCATTGATCTCAAGACCAGCACGCGCATCTGGAAGGATGGGCGCTACGGCAAGGGCGAAGCGGTGCTTATTGAATCATCCGACCAGATCTTGATTGCTGCGGAAGATGGTCGCGTGGTGCTGCTGCAAGCCGACCCCACATCACAAAAGGAGCTAACATCATTCAAGGCCCTCAGTGGCAAGACATGGAATCATCCAGTGGTCATCGGCGACAAACTGCTGGTGCGTAACGCAACCGAAGCGGCCTGCTATGCGCTGCCGCTTGCGCCTTGAATGCCCTATAACAGCAAGCGATGCGAAAAAGACAAACAGATCCGATCCTTCGCCCAAGACGGTCATGATTCCTCACGCTTGATATTGGCAAAGGCCTCCAACGCCATTTGTCGCGCTTTTCCGTGATCCACTATCGGTGCGGGATAACTTTTGCCCATCACGACACCTGCGCTTCGCAAAACATCTGAGGGAGCCATCCACGGTTGATGAATCCATTTGGCGGGAATCATGGACAACTCTGGAACCCAATGGCGCACATAATCTCCATTGGGATCAAATTTTTCTCCCTGACTGACCGGATTGAAAATGCGGAAGAATGGTGCGGCATCGGCGCCGCAACCGGCAGTCCATTGCCAGCCTAAAGTATTACTGGCGAGATCGGCATCCACCAGTGTGTCCCAGAACCACTCAGCTCCTGTCTGCCACGGGAGCAGGAGGTCCTTTACGAGAAACGATGCCACCACCATGCGGACACGATTATGCATCCAACCAGTAGTCCAAAGCTCGCGCATCCCAGCATCTACCAAGGGATAACCTGTGAGTCCACGCTGCCATGCTTTCAGTGACGCCGCATTCTCCCGCCAGGGGAATCGCTCAAACTCTGCGCGCAGTGGATGCGTCGGCGTATGCGGAAAATGAAACAGCAGATGATGCGCAAACTCACGCCAGCCAATCTCGGCAAGATACTGACTGTTGCGCCATTCAGTCTCGCTCAATCCATGCTTCTCCGCATGGCGTCGCAAGGCGTGCCACACCTGTCGCGGACTGATCTCGCCAAAGTGCAGATGTGGTGAGAGACGCGAAGTGCCGGATTGATCGGGCCGGTTACGCCCGATGCTGTAAGTTGAAAAGGCTAACTCGCAAAATTGCTGGAGTAACGCTTCTGCGCCATCCTCGCCTGGCTCCCACGCGGCTTTCATGCCGTCGGCCCATTTGATTTTTGGTTCCAATTCCAATGCAGCCAGTGAAAGCGATTTTACTGACTGCGTGAAAGCTAGTAGCCGCTTAGGTGCAGGTAATGGCTCTGATGGAGCGGCTAATGTGAGACAAGTCTTCCAGAACGGAGTAAACACTTGAAAGGGTTTGTCGCTTTTGTTTTGAATCGTCCACGGCTCATGCAGCAACGCGCTGTTGAAACTCTTAGCCTGCAAGCCTTGCTCCGTGAGTTGTTCTTTGATCCGGCGATCTCTCTCAATGATTGCTGGTTCATAGCGACGACTCCAATAGACCGCATCAGCACCAGATTCACGCACCACATCCTGCAAAGTTTCAAGACATGTGCCGCGACGAATGATTAGTCGCGCACCAAGCTTTAGTAGCTGCTTCTCCAATCTCCACAACGACTGATGCAACCACCAGCGCGATGCACCACCCGCCGACCAGCCGCCCTCTTCATCCGGCGACCAGATGAAAAGCGGAATCACCGGGCCACCTCGTTCGACAGCGGCGAGCAAGGCCTCATGATCTGAAAGGCGCAAATCATGGCGGAACCAGACGATGGTGGGAGTCATGCTCATGCGACAGGCTTCACAAAACGATAGTGCGAAACGATCCATTCATTCCCGCCGTCGTAACCCCATAACTCAGCGCAGGCCATGTAAAAGCAGCGCCAGTAAACCCACCACTTCAGTGCTTGGGACGCGCCATAAGTCTCGCCCAAGATTCTCATGATCTCAGGTTTGTTCGCATCCATATTGGCCAGCCAAGCATTAGATGTCTTTTCATAATGAGAGCCATTGACCTGCCAGTGATCTTCAATGCGCAGATCATCCTGAAAATACAGCAAGGTGTCGTCCGAAGGCATTTGTCCGCCAGTAAAGAAATACTTAGCCATCCAGTCGCGGTCATCACGAACTTCAAAATGATAGGCGATGTCGCGATGAGTAAAGATATGCACGAATAGCTTCCCGCCCGGCTTCATCCAGGAAGCAACGCGGTGCAGCAACTCACGATAGTTTTTCATGTGCTCGAACATCTCCACAGAAACCACGCGATGAAAAACGCCAGCCCCTTCGCCTTCATAGCGGATCATGTTCGCCGTTCGCACCGTGAGGTTTTTCAATCCCCGCTTCGCGGCCTCTCCGTCAATGAACTCCTTTTGCGTGCGCGAGTTGGAGACGCTGGTGATACTGGCGTTCGGGTAATGTTCCGCCATCCAGAGTGAGAGCGATCCCCACCCGCAGCCGAGTTCCAGAATGCGCTGACCATCGCACAGTTCCGCGCGCTCACAAGTGAGCTTGAGCATGGCCGCCTCTGATTCGTCGATCTGGGTGGTGCCATCATCCCACCAGCCAGAGCTGTATTTCAAATGTTTGCCGAGGCAGAGCTGGAAAAATCGCGTGGGCACTTCGTAATGCTGTTCGTTGGCCGCCTCGGTCTCGATAGCAACCGGGGATTTCTTGAGGCCCTCAATGTGCTGCATCAGCGCAGATTGCCGCGCACCGCAATCTGTTGGTCGGCGATCTCGGAGCGTCTTGGCAAGACGTTGCCGGATGCCAAAGCGAATGAGCGCATCGGGCAAGACATCTCTTTCCAAAAGCTGATTAACTAGACTCATGATATTTTTTTGGGGAGCCGGGGTATAAAGGCGCTGGTGGTTTTTTGATATTCGCGATACGCATCGCCCTTGCTCTCGACTGCGCATTTTTCCGTGAGCGGTATTCCAGTAACACGAAGCAAGAAGAACAGAATGAGCAATGGTGCATAGACAGTCGCCCAGCCCCAGGGGGAGCCGCACGCGAAGAGCCAAAAGCCCAACCAGATGAGGGCTTCAAAAAAATAATTCGGGTGCCGCGAGTAACGCCACAATCCGACGTTGCAGACTTTACCCTTGTTCGTGGCGTCCGATTTGAACCGGTTCATCTGGGCATCGGCCAGCGACTCGCCAATGATTGCCAGCAGCCAGACCGCAAAGCCCAGCCATTCCACGAAGCTGATGGCAGCCGTCGTGTTGCGTAATGCCAGTGCGAACGGCACGGAAAGGATGACGATGAGCGCGGCCTGTGCCTGAAAGAATGCAAAGAAGCGGCTGCCAAGATTGCCTGCCCACTTCTGCCTCATCACCTGATAACGGATATCTTCGTGGGGGTGATGTCTCCTGATTCTGATCATCAAATATGTTCCCAGACGGATACTCCAGGCGCAGGCCATGGCCATGGCGAGCGTTCGGCGCGTGGAGTTGCCTACCGTGAGCAGGGCATAGAGAGGGACCAGCAACGCCAGGGAGTAGGACCAGATAATGTCCACGAGGCTGTAGTTATTCCATCGACGGCTCAGCAGCCAAGTGAACGAAAACAACAGAAATGCTACCGCTGCGCCAATGCCAAGAATGGATAACAATGAATGCATGATGGTCTCCAATTAGGCGCGTCTTAAAAGCAGGTCTTCCATCTTGCTTCCGGGTGGCAGTCTGAAGAGCTTCCAAAGCATGTAACCAGCCATCGCGATGTTACCGAGCAAGAGGATCGCGATGAGCCACAAGATGCGCGAAAGTGCCGAGACCTCCTTGTAAAAAACCCAGCAGTAAAAGGTCAGAAAACCCCAGTAAGTGTCGCACAGTGTCGCAATGAACCAAGGATGAGTCACCACCGCGCGGGGTGTTTTCCAGAGGGCGCACTCAAAGCTTGCCCAACCAGTGACGCAGAGCATGGAGACGAGCACCACAATAAAGAATATCTTGAGAAAACTAATCATGCTAACTTTCCTTTAAGAAGCGGATTATTGGGGCGTGTGTAACATGCTTGAACGACGCTAATATTCCGGGTGGCAAAGGCCGCCTCGCAATATTGGAGATAAAAATTCCACTTACGAATGAAGGAATCACTAAAGCCGAGCGCCTTCACGTCATGCAGCCTCTGATTGAATCGCTCGAACCACAGCCGCATCGTTTTCGCGTAGGAAGAACCAAGGTCTTCCAACTCATGCATGAAGAGATCACCGGTGTGGGCGATGGCCTCATTGGCGCGGCCAATGCTCAGCAGTAGCGATCCGGGGAAGATATGTTTCTGAATCCAGTCCACACCCTTGCGCAGTGCGCGATGACGTGAGTCAGGGACAGTGATGACTTGAAAGGCCAAAAGGCCGTCGGGTTTTAGCACCTCGGCGCATTTAGCAAAGTATGTCTCCAAGTATGCATCACCGACCGCCTCCAGCATTTCGATGGACGCGATCTTGTCGAATTTCCCAGTGACATGGCGATAGTCTTGCAGCCGAATCTCCACCTTGTCGGACAAGCCCTCGCCCTCGACGCGCTCCAAAGCGAATTTGTGCTGTGCTTCAGAGATGGTGAGCGCAGTCACGCGACATCCGTAATGTTTGGCCGCATGACAGCTGAATCCGCCCCAGCCACAGCCAATTTCCAGCACATGATCTCCCGGCTGGAGATGCAATTTTTTGCACAACGCATCATACTTGGCGGCTTGCGCATCCTCCAGGCTCTGCCCTTCGTGCGTGAACCGGGCGGCGGAATAGGTCATACTTTCATCAAGCCACAGACGGTAGAATTCGTTTCCCAGATCGTAGTGTTCCGCGATGTTCTTGCGGCTGTTGCGAATGCTGTTGGGGCGCAGCTTGTGGCGCAGGCGATTGAAGAATTTCAAGGTATTCACAAACGCGAGCTGCGTGGAGGAGCCATTGGTTCCCGGTGTGCGATGAATGTTCTCAATGAACCATGAAACCACTCCTGTGACATTGTCCGTGTCCCAATCACCTTCCACATAGGCCTCACCGAAACCGATGTTGCCATA
>JAYVQB010000090.1:0-2631 GCA_043757085.1 Verrucomicrobiota bacterium | reverse complement strand
CGCAGTCAAGTTTTTTCCCGTTGGTGCAATCCGCTCCCTTTGGTTAATGTGCGGCATGAGAAGCACCGCCCATCAAATCATCACCGTCACACTCCTCGCTTGCGGCTTGATGCATTCTGCCTTTGCACAAGACACAAAAAAATCCGACACGCCACCCGCGCAACTCGGCTACGCGGATGATCGCAAGGCCGGACGCCTTCCAAGTCTGACCGCCGGTCTCTCCACGATGGCCGCCCAGGCCTTCGGAAATAAAGAGTGGGACAAGGCGCGCAATGCCTATCTGGAAATGCTCAAGGCAGAGCCTGACAATCCGCTCACACTTTCAAATCTCGGCGCAGTCGAACAGCAGTCGGGTCGCTTGAAGGAAGCAAAAAATTATTTCCTGCGCGCCGTGCAGATCAATCCCGCGCTGCAACAATCATGGCTCGCGCTCGGCCTGGTCTGCCATGAAATGGGCGATGCCTATCTTGCTGTGTCCGCATTGTCGCGCGCCGTTCATGAAGACCCAGCCGACTCCAAGGCGCATAACTATCTCGCGGTAGTCGCGCGTGCGCTAGGATGGCTTGACGCCGCCGAAGCGGAACTGCAACGCGCCATCGAATTGAATCCGAAATATTCCAACGCGCACTTCAATCTCGCACTCATGTATCTGGACCGCAATCCGCCCTCCATCGCGCTGGCGAAAAAGCATTATGACCAAGCCCTCGCGCTTGGTGCGGAGAAGGACGAAGCGGTGGAGGAGAAGCTCAAGCAGAAGTAGTCACGCGTTCAGCAAGCCCTTCGCCTGTATTCGTTGGTGCGAAGCCGCGTAGCGAATTCACGCTTCAGCGTGTCACCGTTGAAAAACCCATGACCACACAGCCGGAAATAGAAACAGAGTTGAGTGAGATCGACTCGGCAGGCTTGTTGCGCCGGCTTCGCACGCTTGATTCTGCCCAAGGGCCAGTGGTGCGCATTCACGATCGTGAGTTAATCAACTTCTCTTCCAACGACTATCTCGGCCTCGCCAGTTCCGATGAACTGAAGGACGCGATGATCGAAGGCGTGCGGCGTTTCGGCGCGGGCGCAGGCGCATCGCGACTGGTCTGCGGCAATCTCGCACCGCACGCGCAACTCGAGGAAGCCATCGCGAATTTCAAAGGCACCGAGGCCGCGCTCGCTTTCTCCAGTGGCTATGCAACGGCGATGGGCGTGATCCCCGCGCTCTGCGGCAAGGACGACACCGTTATCCTCGACAAGCTCAGTCACGCCTGTCTCATCGATGCTGCGAAACTCAGCGGCGCAACGATGCGCGTCTTCCCGCACAATAATATAATTAAACTCGCGCATCTCTTGAAGATCGTGCGAGAAAAATCCGCAGGCGCGCGCATCCTCGTTGTCACCGAGAGCATTTTTAGCATGGACGGCGATGCCGCGCCGCTGCGGGAGATCGTGGAGCTTTGCGAAACGTATGACGCGCTACTGCTCGTGGATGAAGCCCACGCCGTCGGTGTGATGGGGACGGGCGGCCGCGGCCTGATTGCGGAACTCGGTTTGGAGAAGCGTGTGCCGCTGCAAATGGGCACTCTGGGCAAAGCGCTCGGAGTCAGCGGCGGTTATCTCGCAGCCTCGCGCAGCATCATTGACTTGCTCATCAACAAAGCACGCAGCCTGATCTATTCTACCGCGCCCCCGCCAGCCGTCGCGTTCGCGGCGATGAAGGCAGTTGGCATTGTGCAGAGTTCACACGGAGACGAATTACGCGCGCGACTAAATCGTAACAAGGGCATCCTGCCCTTCATCGATCAAGGGCAGGATGCCCTTGCTACTATCTTTCCCATCATCATCGGCGATGAAGCTGGCGCGATGCAGACCAGCGCCACCTTGCTGGAACAAGGTTTCCTCATTCCCGCGATCCGCTACCCCACGGTGGCACGCGGCTCGGCTCGGCTGCGGCTCACACTAAGCGCTGCGCATGAACGCGGCCAGATCGAACGTCTTGTCGCGTGCCTTCACCACATCATGCCTCAGTTGCCTGCACCCGGAGAAAGTCCGTCGGGCGAAAGCGCCGAATAATTTTTCCTGCAACACGAGCGAAGCATCGAATCGCATCGCGCTGCATTCAGCAAAGGCGCGCAGCAAATGCCGCGCGGTGACTTCCTTGGCAAAATGCCTTTTTGCGTGCTCCAAGCCCGCCGCGCCCATCTGTTTGCAGCGTGCGGAGTCTTGCAGAAGCAAGGCCAGCGCATCGGCCAATTGCGCCGCATTTTTTTCATCGACAAGCAACCCCGTCGCTCCATCCAGCACCATCTCCGGCACGCCCGCGAGCTTCGTGGATACGCAGGGCAGGGAAGCCGCCATCGCTTCCATCAAAACGGTGGGCAGATTGTCCATGCCGCCGTCGCGCTCAGTTTTGCAGGCGAGCGCGAAGACCTGAGTCTCTTCGCTGAGCATCCTCGTGATCTCTGGCATCGGAAGCGGGCCGGTCAGTAGGACTTTGTCCTGCAATTTGAGATTTGAGATTTGAGATTTTAAGTCATCTACCAACGGCCCTTCGCCTACAATGCGACATTGAAAATTTAATCCGCGATCACGCAGAAGCGCACAGGCGTTGATGAGATCGTCATAGCCCTTTTTTTCAATCAAGCGTCC
>JAYVQB010000089.1:0-2636 GCA_043757085.1 Verrucomicrobiota bacterium | reverse complement strand
AAGTTTTGAATCTGAAAAATAGGTGATGCGTCTCGCTGCAGTTTTCTCCGCAAAAAATACTTGGCATGTGTATCATTAATGATACACTTCATCAGTGTCAGAACTTCATCCACTTCCTGTAGTGTTTTTTCGCAGTGGCGCTGGAAAAGAGCCGGTTCGTGAATGGATCAAGGCACTGAGCGCAGAGGAGCGGCGTATCATTGGCGAAGACCTAAAGGCGGTGCAATTTCGCTGGCCTGTCGGTATGCCACTGGTGCGTTATCTCGGCGATGGGCTTTGGGAACTGCGTTCTACTTTGCCCACGCGAATCGTGCGCTGCCTCTTTTATCAACCACGTGGTCGCATCGTCATGCTGCACGGTTTCATCAAGAAAACACAACAAACACCAACTGAGGACAAGGCTCTGGCCTTGAAACGAAAAAATGCCCACATCCAAGCTGAAAAAGCATAAGAATCCACACGACGGCAGCACGCTTGATGATTTCCTGAAAGAGGAAGGAATCTACGAAGAAGTGCGTATCGCCGCGCTCAAACGTGTCATGGTGATGAGGATCGCCGACCTGATGGAGGAGAAAAAAATGAAGAAGACTACATTGGCAAAACAAATGCGAACCTCGCGTGCCGCACTCGACCGGCTGCTTGATCCGACGAACACCTCAGTGACGTTGACGACATTGACTCGCGCAGCTTACGCGCTAGGTCGCAAGGTGAAGATCGAACTGGTGCCAGCTTGAAGCCATAGCCACGAATCCATAACGTCATGAGACTTGAATTTGGACTGCGGCAGCCTGCTGAAAAACCAATCACCGGCACTGCAGCAGGCTACCGCACTCCAAAGCATTTCCCTCATCCCAGAAACATCTCCCAGTCTCGAACGCCGTGGGTGTTGCGGATAAAATAGCTGGAGGGCATCTCGCGCGGCGCGGCGGGTGATTTCGCCAGTTTCAGCCCCACTTCATCAGGAGTGCGGCTGCCTTTGCGGGAGTTGACACGCTTGTCGGCGAGCACGCAGTTTTCCCAGGTGGTCTTGCCGCCGCGTGAGCGCGGAACGACGTGATCGATGTTGCCTTCTTCTCGCGCGAGTTTCTTGCCGGTGTATTGGCAGACGCCGCCGTCGCGATCCCAGATGCCGCGATTGCTAAGCTTGGGGCGATGCTTGGGCACTTTGTCGTAGCGGGCGAGGACGAGGACTGTCGGCACGCGCACGGGACCGTGGACGGTGCCAACGCTGTTGTCGCTGTCTCGCACGGGCAGGGAGAGCCATTTGTCCCACTTGCAAGGTTCCATGTTCTCGCCGCTGGCGATGTCAAGCGAGGTCGCGGTTCCCGCAGCCATCATGCAGAAAGCATCGGCCGGGGATTTGACATCAATGGCCTGCCAGTTGCGGTTGAGCACTAGCACGGTCGTCTTGTGAAGGACGTCACTCATAACTGGACGAAAGTTTTGCCGCAAGGCGACGCGTCCGTCAAACGCTTTGATGCAACAGCAAATTCACAGTGAGATGTTCACTTGGGCGGCTGAAGCATCAGATAAATCTTGTCGAATGTCTCGCGGGTGATGATATTGGTGCTCTGGAATCTCCTGGCGCGGTCCAGCATGGACGGGGTGAGTTTCTCGTCCATGGCATCACGCACGCTGGCGGGCATGAGCTTGAGATTGGCCAGACTTTGCGCGGCCTCGGGCGCGTAAAGCGGCGATATGATGTGACCAAGGACAGCCTTGTCCTTTTCCCAGCCGGGAAGCTTGACGGTGGCAGGCTCACCGCGCTCCAGACTGAGGGTGTTATCGAGGTCATCGAGAATGTGGAGCCTCTTGGCCTCGGCGTAATTGGCCTTGAGACTTTCTTTCACGACGCTGTTCAAAGGTGGGACATTCAGTTCTTTGCACGCGGCGTCGAGCTTCGCGCTCAAGTCCACCCAAGGTGTGGATGCCTCATCTGGAGGCGACGAGGTGAAGTTCATGTCCACGCCCTTTTGCTCTGAGTCATAGAAGAAATAAAGCAGCTGATAGAACGCAGCTTCGTCGGGTTGAGCGCCGGTTGTTTTTTTATCGGGGCTGCCGCCGGTAAACTTTCCGATCAAGGGCACCAACTGGGAGACCCATTGACGATCCTGCCGACCCTTGCGGTTTTCTTTGATCTTGAACCAACCGATGATCAAACCGGTGATGACGAGAAGGACGAGGAAAAAACGCATGGCTAAATAATTAAAAGTGACGATTCACCGGGATGCAACCGTCGGCTGCTGTGATCATTTTTTCAAGTGACGTGTAGCTTCGTGATGAGCAAGCTGGATCATGGACTTGTCACGGCAGCGCACCAGCGCGTCATCGAGCGAGATGAAACCGTGACGCACCAGGTGCGAAAGACTGTCGTCAATGGTGTGCATGCCCTCATTGCCGCCGATTTGGATGAGACCCGGAAGCTGGGAAAAACGACGCTGGCGGATGCATGAGGAAATGCCCGGATTGTTCTTCATGACCTCGCTGGCCATCACGCTCCCCGGCACATCCGCGCGGGGAATGAGATGCTGACAAACCACACCGAGAAGGCTGTGCGCCAACTGGGAACTGACATAGTCCTGCACCTCGCCGGGGAAGGCGTCGAGAATGCGCGCGATGGTGGAACTGGCATCCGT
>JAYVQB010000088.1:0-2647 GCA_043757085.1 Verrucomicrobiota bacterium | reverse complement strand
TGGCCCAGCGAAATGGGCGGCGTGGTCGGAATCTCTAGAGCGGTCCAGTTGTTCTGTCCTTCAGCGGCGTCGTTGCCAGATCCGATGTAGGAGTGGCGATTGTCCGGGGCGACCTGCGGCATATTCCGGTCCAAAGCGCCCCGGAGGCGGACTCCGACAAATTCATATTGGGCACTGGCGAGGTATTTTGCCGCCGATGAATTCATGGCGGCGCGGGCCGTGGTGGGGTTGGCATGAATGAAATTCCGGGCACGGTAATCCGGATAATCCGCTGCGGTTCCATCGAGCCGTTGCCCGCTCTTTAAGACCGCGCGGAAATTGGCCAGCGGAATCCGCTCGGTATTGGAGCGGGGCGGGTAAACCGCCCGTTGTCCCGGCTGGTCGGGAACGACTTGAATTTCGTTTGCGACCGCATTTAAGGCGATATGCCAAGGGCTATAGCTCTGGTTGGGATATTCCCATGGTGTGCTCCGAACATAATATTGATAGTTCTCAGCCTCGTTCTTGGTGGGATCTAGCTTGACGGCCAATTCCACTTGCTCGGCATCGGGAATCGCCGCACCGCCAAAGAGGTAACCCGCCCAGCCGCCGCCATTGGGTTGGTAGCCGGGATAGAGTTCGATATTCGGGCCAGATTCAGCGCGGATGGCGGGCGCGGAAAAAACGCGCGATTCACCGGGGGCTAGGATGATCCAAGTGTGGTCTGGAGAACCCACGGGTCCGTAACTGTTGCGGAGGTAAACGGTGTAAGAGACGTTGGGCAGGTTTGTCCAATCGTTTGCCATGACACCATTCCGATAGCTCCGGTAGCGAACTGGGATGTAGGTAGTGACGAAGCTGATCGGGGGAATTCGGAGGGTGACGTTGTAAGGATTCCACACCGTATAAACTGGGTTATAGATCAGCTTGTATTTGGAGGTTGCGGGCGTGGCCGGTTCACGCTGCATTTGAAGAACCATCTCCAGTTTGGCGAACGTCCAATGTCGGTAACATCCCTGCGAATTGACGTAATCGTAGAGGTAATAATCGATGGCTGGCTTGCCCCCGAGCCAGAAGACGCTGCCGTCAGGGTCCACCTTATTCGCATCAAAGCTCTGAAGATAAGGCTGGTATTGGCCGGCAATGGATGTGGGTGAAGCTGGAACCGTCCATGACGGATCGATGCGATACAATTGATAGTGCTGCTGGAGAGAATACCACGAGGAGAGATTTATGGCGTAAAGCGATGCAGGCAAATCTGCCGTCTTCGGCCTCACGGGAATGGTCGTGGAAGGGGAGATGCCGAAATATGGGCTTGGCAATTTATCCATTTCCAACAAGAGCGAGAGATCCTTCTTCAAGCCGCCCGTGCGCACATCCGCCAGGACGCCCGCCGACCAAGTGGTGAGATGGTGAAAAAAGGGTTTCACATCGTCCGATGTTGGCCCGCTCGGGGTCGCGCTGAGCATGGCATTGGTCAGCCAGCGCCGACCCTGTGGGCTGGAAGGTTCGGCGGTTGTCAGATTTGTGGACCAGCCTAGCCCGGCCCGCCGCTCAGTGGCGGCGTTGAGGCCGAGTTGCGCCGACTCCACAGTCGGCTGCGCGGGATCCACGGATGGAAGATTTATCCGCGCCTTGACCCCCTCATCTCCCACCCACCAAGCATAAGCGCCGGAAGCGACCTTTTGCCCGGTGCTCACTGGCAGTTCGACCAAGCTCGCATGAACCAAACGCGCACTCGCCGGATCGTCGGTGCCCACGTCCGTCGCTCCGGCGGAGCCTTTACCGACTAGCAAGGCCGAGGTCTTCTCATCCAGAATCATCGTCCCGGTTTTCGGGGCGGCCATCGTCTTAAGCATCGCGGAGTTAGCACCGGACACCAGCCAGCGCCGGAAGCGTTTCTCGCGTCCCGGTGTGTAGGTGTCGGCGATGGTTTGGCCTGTGGCGGAATCGGTGGCGTTGAGCCATGTCGGCCAGGCATCCCAGACCCCAGTCCAATTTGGCTCGGCCAGTCCGTCAATCTTTTGGGTGGTGGAATCGCTATCAAGGATGGATGCGCTCGCGGTAATGCGCTGATCGGGCCCGGCCTCCTGCTGAAGCTGCGAAAGCGCCTCGTCCAGCGCAAAGCGCGCATTCGCCCGCGCCTTTTCCAAGGAATCCATCGCCGTTTCCGAGCGCCGCTCGTTGGTCGTGTTGAGCAGAATCGCCACCACGAGGATGACGCAGGCGCTGATGACCACCAGCACGAAGGGGATCGCGAATCCGGCGGCATACGGCGGGCCTTTTTTCGTGGATCGTGGAATTTTCGGTGACATGATTAAAAGAGAATGTGCTCGGTGAAGGTATCGCCGAACCTGCGCCACTGTTCGGTGGTGAGCGTTTTGCGGTCGCGCAATAGCACCGCGCCTTGGGGTCGTAGGATCACCACCGTGATGTCAATCGCCGCCAGTCGAAGGTCGCTCTCATTTGTGGTGCCCAATGCCGGTTTAATTCTGACGCCGAAGGCCCCGGCCTGCACATTCCGGTCGGATGGAACGCGCTGGAGGACTTTCGTTTGGCGGTTTTCCACGATGGCTTCACAGCGAAAAACGGCGGCGGCGGCGAGTAGATTGAGCGGGGCGTCCACTCCCGACCGACGTGGCTGCCAGAAGTCTTTCCACCACCAGTC
>JAYVQB010000087.1:0-2653 GCA_043757085.1 Verrucomicrobiota bacterium | reverse complement strand
CCACATCTGCCTCCGCCTCCGCGCCTTCGCTTGCCGCTTTCATCCCGGTAGTGGCGACGGCGGCGATGAGCTGTTCGAGCTTCACGCTGTCGTCATGCAGCAACGTCACTTTGCCACCCATCAAATTCACGCGCACCTCGCGCACGCCTTTGATGGGGCGGAACACTTGCTCCAGCGCTGCGACCTCATCTGCGCAGTCCATGCCAGTGATGCGCAGTGTGGTCTGTTGATCGCCCCGTGCATCGGGATTCAGCGCGATACTTTGCGGCGACACGTCCGCGTGGTGTTCGTGTTCGTGGTTGTGTTCGTGGTTGTGTTCGTGGTTGTGTTCGTGGTTGTGTTCTTCACTCATGACGCTTGGTTATTGTTTGAAGCTAAAATGAAAAGGCTCTTCGATTTCATCCTACATGGCGGAGTCCACGGGTGTTTTTCCGAGCAGGATGACGAAGAGGAGGAGTGTTTTCATTTTCTTTTCTTGGCGTGTGCTGGAGCCGGAGAGACCGTGATGGTTGACGCCTTTCCTGAACTGTCAGCACCCACCATTGCTAACATGCCGACCTGGATATCACTCGCTTTGGCGCGACGTCCCTCGACGAGGATGGTGGTGAACTCCCCGATCGAGTAGGTATGCGCCCCGTTCTTAGTGAATACAGAAATGGAAGAGTCGCTGATGGCAGAGACTATGCTGTGATTCGGCGGAATTACTTTTTTCGGCGCAGGTCTATATCCCCTTCCGCGGGCAAAAATATCCGACACGGGGGTAATTACAAGACCGACTGTTATAATTGCTGTGGCTAGGCGGTTGATTTTCATATGGTTATTAGGTTTTTACGTGGTTTGGTTTGGTTTGGTTTCGGTTTGGTTTCGGTTTGGTTTCGGTTTTGATGGAGAATCGAACAGCACCACCTTGGTGATGAAAGGCTCTCCAAAAAAAGGTCGATGAAGGGTGATCTCAACGCGCGATCCGTTGAGCATCGAGGAGGCTTTTACAAAGCTGGTGCCCGCGATGAAGTCCGTGTGTTTGTTCCAGATGAATGTGATGGGTTTCGTATCATCCACTGAGAGAAGCACAGCGCGGCGATTCGCGTGATCCACACTCTGGATTGTGCCGGTGTGGCGTCGGCCATGCGGCGTGAGCGCGTGACCGGTGGTGACAAGGCTCGCCACCAGCATCACGACGGCAATCATCAACTTTGTTCTCATGACGCGTGCATGTTGTTATTTGCCCACCTGTGTGCGAATGATTTTAAGCGCGGCTTCGACTTGTTGGAGCTTTTTAGCGGCATCGTCCCAGTGACCTTCGTCGGCCTCGTCGTGAAGGGCATCGAGCACTCGACCTACGTTCTTGGCTTGGCCGTCCACGCGCTTCTTTTTATCAGCATCGAGGCTGGGATACTTCAATGAGATCGCAGCGGTGAGAGCTTCGACTGTCTCGGCGGCTTCGTGGGTTTCACCTTTCTTCGCAGCGATCACACCGCTGAGGGCTTTCATTTGGGTGTCAATGGCCACCCACAGAGCTTCGGCTGTGTCGGGGATTTTGACTTCGACCTTGGGTTCGTCTTTGTGTGCCGCGCCTTCCTTGTGCTTATGCTCATCGGCGGCAAAGGCCGGGAGCGTGAAGGCTGCGAGGAGGGCGGTGATGAAGATGCGGGTGGATTTCATATAGTTTGGTTTTGTTGGTTTGGTTTATTTGGATGAAAATGATCAGACCGCGGCCTTGGGTTCTTGGCGCGGTTCGCCGGGATCATGGTCGTGGTCAGCGTGAAAGTCGTCGGGCTTGAGGTCGCTGTGCCGGTGGAACATCCGATACAGCGCGGGCAACACCAGCAGCGTGAGAATCGTGGAACTGATGATCCCGCCGATGACGACGGTCGCCAGCGGGCGCTGCACTTCCGCGCCGCGTCCGTGCGCGAGAGCCATCGGCACGAAGCCGAGCGAAGCCACGAGCGCGGTCATCAGCACCGGACGGAGCCGTGTGAAGGCCCCTTCGCGCACCGCGTCGTCGAGCGGTTTGCCGGCTTTGCGGAGCTGGTTGATGAAGCTCACCATCACGATGCCGTTCAGCACGGCGACGCCGCTCAGGGCGATGAAGCCGACGCCCGCGCTGATCGAGAGCGCGATGCCGCGGAGCCACAGTGCGGCGATGCCGCCGGTGAGCGCGAGCGGGACTCCGGAGAATACCAGCAGCGCGTCCTTCACACTGCCGAACGTCATGAAAAGCAGGACCAGGATGAGGAACAGCGCGACCGGAATGACGAGCTGCAACCGCTTGGTCGCGGACAGGAGTTGTTCGAACTGGCCGCCATACTCCACCCAGTAGCCGGCCGGAACGACATGCGCGTCCTTCACCTTTTCCTGGACCTGGGTCACAAACGATCCCAGGTCCCGGCCACGGACATTCGCACTAACGATGATGCGCCGTTTGCCATTCTCGCGGCTGATTAAGTTGGGTCCGTTGGCAAAATTGAGATTCGCGACCGAACCTAGTGGAACGAAGCCCACCGAAGTTTGGGAATCCGGCACTTTCGCGGAGGTGCTGCCGGACTCAATTGGCTTATTTATGGGGATCGGCAGGCGGCGGATCGCATCAAGATCTTTGCGAATGTGCTCGGGCAAACGAACGACCAACGGCGAACGGACGTCTCCCTCATAC
>JAYVQB010000086.1:0-2672 GCA_043757085.1 Verrucomicrobiota bacterium | reverse complement strand
CCGTGCCCGGCATCATGCTGACGGAGGCGGTGCTTAGCTTCCTTGGTCTCGGCGTCCAGGCTCCCATCAGCTCCTGGGGATCATTGATTCAGGAAGGTGCCAGCAACATGGTTTACTCGCCTTGGCTGCTGATATTCCCTGGCGCATTTTTTGTCATCACCCTGCTCGCCTTGAATCTGCTCGGCGACGGATTGCGCGATGCGCTGGATCCGCGCTCGAGCCGGTCAGAGTGATATTTGGAGCGCACAGTTTCCAGAAAATCGCTGGTGCCCAGGTGCCATTTATGCTATTGAATTACTCATGAGCACAACGCAAATTTTCGCGGAATTGCCTAAACTGTCTGCTGCGGAACGCAGTCGCGTGAAACAACGGATTCTTGAACTGGAGGCTGCGGAAACTGCGTCACCAGATGGAAGGTGCGTAAGTGATGGCACCATCTGGAGTGGACTGATGGGACTGGCGGGCAAGGCTGAAGGACTTCCGTCTGATCTCGCTGAACAGCATGACCATTACTTGCATGGCTCGGCCAAACGTGAAGCATGAGATTTGCGGACACGGCCTATTTTCTCGCCTTGCTCAACCCTTCGGATGAGTGGCATGTCCCAGCCCTGCGATGCAGCAAGGAGGGCAACGGCATGATGGTGACGACCTACTGGGTGCTGGCTGAAGTGGGTGATGCTCTCAGTGTAGGAAGAAACCGGGAACTTTTCGGCCATCTGATGGACTCGCTAACAAAGCATCAGGATTTACTTTTGCTGCCACCCACAAAGATAGCCTTTCACCAAGGGCTGACTCTATTCCTTTCACGACCCGACAAGATGTGGTCACTGACGGATTGTATTTCCTTCACTGCAATGAAGGAACTGGGAGTGAATGAGGCCCTGACATCTGACCGACACTTTGTGCAAGCTGGGTTTCGAGCACTGCTGCGAGAGGACTAATTTGATCGTTTGCCCGCCTGTGATTCAACACGAGTCCTCGTGCTCCAATTCAGCAAACACACGGCACTGATGGAAATCACGGCGCATACAATGAAGGCCATACTGCTGCCATAATGCTGCCACACTGCACCCATCCACAGCGATGCGGGCAGCGCGATGGCACCCGTCAGGGCGTGATACCATCCAAACGCGGAGCCGCGTTTTCCGTCGTCAGACAACTGCGCAACGAGTGACTTTTCCGCGCCTTCCGTAAGACCGTGATACAGGCCGTAAACGATGAAGAGCACCCAGACCTGCCATGCGGCATTGGCTAATCCGAACAAAGCATACACGATGCCATATACGATCCAGCCATAGCGAATCACGGGCAGGGAGCCGATGCGATCCGATAAACGTCCACCAACGAGATTGGTCAGCGCCTTGGTGACGTGCAGCACCAGCCAGAGCAAGGGCACGACCTTCAAGGGGATGCCCACTTGATCTGCTTTCAGCAAGAGAAAGGCGTCGCTCGAATTCGCCAGCGTGAACCAGCCGAGCACGAGAAGATAACGCTTCAAGCGCGGATTGAGTTCCCGCCAGTCAGCGAAGCCAAATGTCTTAGATGGCGCGGACTCCTGAGTTTGCGCTTTCGATTCCTTCACGCCAAAGATGATCGCCAACACCGCAAACAATCCGGGGATCGCCGCGATGAAAAATACCTGCTTGATCTGCAATCCCCAAACAAGCAATGCCCACGCGGCCAGCGCGCCGAGCATCGCACCCGTGTGATCCATTGCGCGATGAAAGCCGAAGGCCCATCCGCGCGATGCCGGATCAGTGGCCGCGGAGAGCAGTGCATCGCGCGGCGCGGAACGCAGGCCCTTGCCCACGCGATCAGCGGAACGCACCATCAGCGCGTGCCACGGCGCAGAACAAAACGCCATCATTGGGCGCATCAACGAAGAGAGCGTGTAACCAAACAATACCAACGGGAAACGCCGCCCCATGCGGTCCGACCACGCACCGCTGAAGAGCTTGAGCAACGCCGCCACCGACTCCGCCGCGCCCTCGATCAGTCCAAAGAAGGTCGCCGATGCGCCCAGTTGCGTTGTAAGAAATACGGGCAGCAGCGGAATGATCATCTCGCTGGACAGATCGGTGAACAAACTCACCACCCCGAGCGCGATGACCGCGCGCGGTAGCTTGAAGGATCGCGCGGTAGTCATCGCGGTTTGTAGCACGCAGCCGCGAACAAGCAAACCTCGCCCAGATAAGCTGAAGACAACTTGGACTGCGGCAGCCTGCTGCCGCTTTCAATGCCGCAGCCTGCTGCGGCGAGTCATGGAGTGAACACTCGTCAATCGACGCCAGCAGGCTGGCTGTTTAAAGCGGCAGCAGGACTGCCGCAGTCCAAAATGTCATTTTTTCGGTCGGCGGTTGCAAACATCCGCCCCATGCCGTTCAGGTCAGCATGATAAAATGCCTCATTGCCATAGCGCTCACCTTTTCCACCACCCTCGCTTGGGGCGATGACTCCCCCGCCAAGGTCGAGGGCTTCACTTATGTCCGCACCGTGGGCGGCATCGCAGAATACAAATTGGATGCGAACGGCCTGCAAGTTCTTCTGTTCCGGGTGAAGACCGCGCCGGTGGCCACGTTCATGGTGACGTATCATGTCGGCTCCCGCAACGAAGTCACCGGCACCACGGGCGCGACGCATCTGCTGGAGCATTTGATGTTCAAAGGCAGCGC
>JAYVQB010000085.1:0-2673 GCA_043757085.1 Verrucomicrobiota bacterium | reverse complement strand
ACAAATTCGCGATGGCGTGCATCCAGACACAGGCGGCGAGGCTTTTCGTGCGGATGCAGAGATAATACATCAGGCTGCCGAAGATGAGAGCACCGAGGTAATCTTCCGGCTGATGCACGAGGACGACGCAGGCGGTGGTGACGACGAATGCTTTCCATGTATGCGTTCCAGTCTGAACGGACGTGAAGGGTTTTTCATCGTTGGAGACGAGCCAGCGCATGAGCCAGCCGCGCCAGAGTATTTCTTCAACCAGCGGAACGACGATCACCATGCGGATGAATCGCATGGTGATGACCCATGAATGAGCGAAGCAGTCGTGCTCGAAGATGGTGGGATCAAAGCCATCGCTGCGGGCAACGAAACCAAGGAGTGGGATGGCATGGGATTCGTGATCCTTCCAGACATGAAACAAATGCGCGGGCAGAATCCAGAGCGCGATGCTGATAATGCCGAAGACTGTCGCGAGCACGAAGCCGCGCGTTGGCTTGAACGTGTAGGTCTTCCAAAAGAAGATGAGCAACGCGCCGCAGACGATGGTTTGCAGCGGATAGATCCAATGCTCCGGCGCGGATCGCCACCAGGGGAGCGCGCTGTTTTTGATGGCAAGCGCGGGCACGAGCGCGGTGAACAGCATGAACACGGCAAACGGCACGATGTGAGCGACGGTGGTGTTGGTGCGGAGGTTCTTCATGCGCGGCTGAAAGTAGGCGATGCCTCTGGCTTCGCAACAATTCGGAGCGCGCGTATGGCGAAGCCTACTCGCCTAACTCTTGTATCACACGGCAAAACGAAACAAGAGGCGAGTGGTCTAGCGACACACACGCGCTCCATCTTTTTTAGTGTTCTGCGAAGCCGGAGGCATCGCCTACATTCTCGCCTACTTTTTATATTTCTTCACAAACGTCTCCATGCCGTCCATGGCTTTCACGAGGAGATCGGGCGCGGTGGCGTAGCAGCAGCGGACGCAGTTATCGCCGCTGGGACCGAAGGCGGAGCCGGGGACGACGGCGATGCTTTGTTCCTCCAAGAGTTTGAAGGCGAAGTCGCGCCCGCTGAGTCCGGTGGAGCTGACATCGGGGAAGACATAAAATGCGCCGCCGGGATTGAAGCAGTTGAGGCCCATTTCATTGAGCCGTTTGACGACAAAGTTACGCCGTTCTTCGTAACTTTGACGCATAGGTTCGATGGCTTCGTGTCCCATTTTCAAAGCTTCGAGCGCGGCCATCTGGCTGAGGATCGGGGCGCACAACATGCAGTATTGATGAATCTTCATCATGGCCTCAATGAGCACGGGCGGGGCGCAGGCGTAACCGAGACGCCAACCAGTCATGGCGAAGGCTTTGGAGAAGCCGTGCAATAAAATCGTGCGCTCCCGCATTCCGGGAAACTCGACGATGCTGGTGTGCTGCGCGCCGTCGTAGAGGAGTTCGCTGTAAATCTCGTCGGTGAAACAAATGAGATCGTGCTTCACACAGAGCGCGGCGATTTTCTCCAGTTCCTCACGCGGCTCTACGGCGCCAGTGGGATTGGTGGGGAAGTTAATCGCGAGAACTTTGGTTTTGGGCGTGATGCGTTTTTCCACTTCGGAGGCGAGCAACGCGAAGTTGTCTTTCAGCATCGTCGGCACGGCGACAGGAACGCCATAGGCCATGGTGATGCTGGGGCCATAAGAAACGTAACAGGGCTGGTGATAGAGCACTTCGTCACCGGGATTCAAGACGGCGCGGAACGCGATGTCGAGCGCCTCGCTGACGCCGACGGTGACGAGGATTTCTTTTTTGGGATCGTAAGTGGTGCGGAATTGTTTTTCCACATAGCCGCTAATGGCGACGCGCAGAGATTCGAGTCCGAGGTTGCTGGTGTAACTGGTCTGGCCTTTTTCGAGCGAACGAATCGCGGCTTCGCGAATGGGCCACGGGGTTGGCTTGTCAGGCTCGCCCACGCCGAGCGAGATGATATCGGTGCGCCCGATGACCAGCTCGAAGAAATCGCGAATGCCAGATCGCGGGATGCCGCGGAGCTGGTCGGACAGCTTGCTCTCCAGATCAATGCTTCGCTCCTTGCTCATGGTGAGATGGGTAGGCGATCTTCCTGAGTGCCAGTGTCGTGCAGGACGCCGTCGTGTTTGTAAACGCGAAGCTGGAAATGCGTGGCGGTGGAAAGCACGACGCCGAGCGTGCTGAGTTTTTCCGCGACGAAGCGGGCCACGTCATAGAGTGTTTCTGCTTCGACGACGACAGCGAGGTCATACGCGCCGCTCATGAGATAACAGCCGCGCACTTGTTCGTATTGGGCAATGCGGCGGGCCATGCGGTCGAAGCCGCCGCCGGTTTCGGGCGTGATGCGCACTTCGATCAAAGCAGTGACGCCGCGCGGACCAGCTTTCTCTCGATCCACAATGGCGTGGTAGCCGAGGATGACGCCAGATTTTTCAAGTTCAGCGATGCGGGCGCTGACCTCGGATTCAGAGGTTCCCAGACGCGCGGCCAGTTCAGCGGGGCTTTGCCGCGCGTTCTCGCAGAGTAGTTCAAGCAATCGTTCCATGTGCGATGATAGCGCAGCCACAGGAAATGAGCCAAGAAAAAACCGCACGCCGCGAAAATGCGCAGCGTGCGGTCTTGAATCAATTTTGAATTACTGCGCAGGCGGCCCCTGATAGCGGGCGTCGCCGAA
>JAYVQB010000084.1:0-35799 GCA_043757085.1 Verrucomicrobiota bacterium | reverse complement strand
CCTCGACTTGCTTCAAACGATCACCCCACGCGCAAAGCACGCGGTGTCCGGCTGGAATCCAAGAAACCTGATTCGACCGGCAGACTGTGGCTGACGCTTTCAGTGCCGCTGGCTGCCTGCGAGTTCGCGGGCAATCACCAGCCCTGGGCCCTAGCGCTAGTGGCCGCGCTGGTGGGTTTCAATCTGGTGCAGAATGCCCCAAGGGCACGCGTCTCCCGAACCATCATCTGGCCGCTCTATCTCATCGCCATTCTCATGTTGGCGAGTCTGCTGCCTGCAAGCGCGTCCTTTCTTCCAGAATGGCGCTCGCGTCTGCGCACGGATTTCGGGATCAACTTATCTACACTTCTTTCTCCGCAGCCTTGGGTTACACTGGAAAACTGTGTCCTCTTCATCATGGGTCTGACTTGGTTCCTGTCATGCCTGGGCCGCAGGTATGGGAAAGTGGAGCGACGCTGGCTGACTTTGCGACTTAGCATCGGCATGACGTTCATCGCGGTGCAGTCTTTGTTGTTCGGCATCTTCAACATCCATCCAGCCTTCTGGCATCATGAGTGGCCGGCAATTTATACCGGGCCGTTTTCGAACCCTGATGTCTTCGGTTGTTTTCTGGCGATGGGGTTGGTGCTATCCATCGCCGTGTTGCATGATTCCTCACGGAAAACACGCGGACGGATCCTGCTTCACGCACTCTGTTTGGTGCCCATGTTTTGGGTTCTGCTGGTGAACTCATCGCGCGCCGGTGTGCTGCTGTTCTTTGGCGGGATAATCGTATGGGTGTGTTTCTCCTCCTTCAGCAAGCGTTCCACCCAGCGCATAAGCCTTTTCGTGGCATTGCTCCTGACTCTGGCTGCGCTCTATATCACTTTTGGAGATATGCTGCTTGACCGGCTTGCCATCCCCAAGCCCTCCTTCACTCCCCTGAGCAACCAAGCTAGGATCAAGCTGGCCACCAGCACGATGGAGATGATTACAAAGACACCACTGCTCGGTGTCGGCATGGGCAACTTCGAACCGGTGTTCGCTTTGACTGCGCCCGGCTCGGACTTATACAGGAGGCCGGTTCATCCGGGCAGTGACTGGCTTTGGCTTGCGGCGGAGGCTGGTCTCCCGGTGGTGGTTTTGTTACTCCTGACGGTCATCGCCTACATCTTCAGCACCGGTTCATGGCAGAGCCAAGGTTCTTCAGGTAGAAAGCACCGCCGTCTTCGCAGCGCCTGCGCGGTAGCCGCGCTCATGGTTCCGGTTCTCGGAGTGGTGGATGTTCCCGGACACCATCTCGGGATTCTGTTCACCATGATGCTTCTCGCGGGATTGTCTCTGCGACAAAGCAAAAGTGAGTCGCCAATGCCGACCTCAACCGGCGCAGGTTCAAGAATTGGATCCGCTATTTTGTTGTTTGGCATCGCGGGCGCCTGGCTGGCTGTCAGCCTCGGTTATCCCGCCCTGCCGAGCGGCTTGGGCGCGACTATGCTGGAACACCGCAGCGCTCAACAAGATGATCGGGGTGAACTAGAGAAAGCCCGACAGTCTATCTCCACGGCCATCGCCATGAAGCCTTTGCAATGGAGCTATTACTACGACAGAGCATCACTAGCACTTCCCATGGGGCAGGCGCCCAACTCCGTGCTGGAGGATTTTGCCCGCGCGCGAGCCCTCGAACCGCACAGCAGTTTGCTTTGCTATCAGGAGGCTCTGCTCTGGATTCGTTATCGCCCCAAGTATTCCATCCCGGCCTGGCGACAGGCTCTGGAGCGCGATCATTCTCGCGCGAGTCAGTTCTTTACCACCCTCTGCTCCTATCTTGAAAACGAGCCGGAGCTGCGAACTTCCGTGCGCGATCTGGCAACTGATCCCAGACTCAAGCTCGCCTATCTCGATTATGCCACGTCTGACGATTTTGCGCCGGTGCTTCAGGAACTGCTGCGCATGCAGCCTGCTCTGAATCTTTTCACATCGGAGGAACGGCTCAAACTGTTCCGCCTATGGCATGAAAAGGGAGATCGCAGCTCTTTGCTCGACGCCCTTGATCGCAATCCAGCATGGCGCGGCACCGGCTGGCCCATTCTAGCTTCAGACAGTGCCTCCGCCGGTGACTTCAAGCGCGCCTGTCATATTGCCATGGAAAATGTGACTCCGACGATCGATGGAACGACGCGCCGCACCGGAAGCTTGGAGCAACTCCGGCAAGCCTTCCTGTTTCACTCCACAGATTACAGCTATGGCCTCGATCTTTACGAAGCCGAGAAGGCGAAAAACCTGATGGATGACGCGCTCCGCACCTTGGAAAAAGTATCACAAATCCCCGGTGCACCACGAAAATATCTTTTCGATCAAGCCGTCCTGCTCATCCGCAAAGATGATTACGCCAAAGCATGGGACAAGCTGCGCGCCTACTCGGAATTGCATGAACGTTCTGAACGCGCGTTCATGGAACCAACAATGCAAAGACCAGTCGATGTCGCGCGCCCGCGCTCCAAACATCTGCAAAGGTTTAGCCTGTAAACACTGAAAACGGCTCCATCAACACCCGCTCAAAATGAATAGCCCGACGACGTATCAACCGTTTCTCAAAACTAAAACGCACCGCTCATTCTCATTTTTGATTGACCAAACCACAAGAAGTGCTTAATATTCCATGAATATTCATTAAAATCATTATTCTCGAAACCCACAATCCTTATCGATATGGCCAAAATCGTAATCATAGATGACGAGACCTCCTTTTTGGAGCTAATGGCTAAATTCTGCCGCTCGCTCGGCCACGCAGTCACAGATTGTCTCACCGGCACGCTGGGCGTCGCGGCCATCCGGGAGATCAAACCGGATATCATCGTAGTGGATTTGCGCATCGGTGACATCGACGGACTGGAAATCATCAAGCTTTGTCGCACGGAAGTGCCCTCTGCCGCCGTCATCATGGTCACCGGACACGGCTCGGTGGAAGTGGCCGTCGAAGCCATGCGCCTTGGAGCCTTTGACTACCTCTCCAAGCCTTTCGAGCTGACTGACTTCAAGCGCACCATTGAACAGGCACTGGGAAAAAAGCCTTCGGCCACCCGGGAGGCCCCGCTGCCCCCGCCGGTGGCCCATAATGTCAAGCTCATTGGCCAGAGCAACGCCGTCCAAAAAATCCTCAGTATCATCCAGCGCGTCGCCGATAACGACAGCCCCATCCTTCTCGAGGGCGAATTCGGCGTCGGCAAACAAATCATTGCCCGCGCCCTCCACGAAGGCAGCCGCCGGAACAACGCTCCCTTCAAGGCCATTCAGTGCAGCGCGCTTCCCGAAGACCTTCTGGAGGCCGAGCTCTTCGGCCACGGCAATCCTCAGAGCAGCGTCTTCGCCCGCACCCGAGGCGGCACCGTTCACCTCGCGGAAATCCACCATCTGCCAATGCGCATTCAGGCGCAGTTGAACGGACTGCTCGAACAGGCCGCCACCACCACGCCCAATTCTTACAACGGCGCCTTTAATTTTCGTCTCATCACCTCCACCAGCATGCATCTGGAAGACGCCATCCGCGAAGGCCGCTTCCGCGAAGACCTCTACTACAAACTCTCCGTCGTCCCCGTCAACGTCCCGCCCCTTCGCGAGCGCCGCGAGGACATCCCCCCGCTCGTCGAGCACTTCCTGCGTGAGCAAGCCCTGCGCTCCGGTGGCCCCATGAAAAAAATGGAACCTTACGCCGAGGAGTTTCTCGAAAAATACCCCTGGCCCGGCAACATCAGCGAACTCCGCAACGCCGTCGAACGCGCCTGCGCCCTCTCTGAGACCAACAACATTCGCCCTGCCGACCTCCCCTCCAAAGTCACGCAAAAGGTCGAAGCACCGCTCGATCCCTCAGCCGAATCCGGCGGCACCCAGAAGCTCCCCGTCGGCTCCACCTTGGATGACTTCATCCGCGGTCAGGAAAAAATGTTCATCAACGAAACCCTCAAACTCAACAACGGCTCCCGCGAAAAAACCGCCAGCATGTTGGGCGTCAGCATCGCCACCCTTTACCGCAAAATGGAACTCAACGTCGAACGCCGCACTACTTCCTGAGCCACCGGTAAATCACAAAATCCATCTCAAACAAAAAACGCGCGGAAGGCATACTTCCGCGCGTTTTTCGTAGGAGTGTGGTTGTGAAAAATTTCAGGCGGCAGCCACGCTGACCCAGAAGGTCGTGGTGTTGTCTTGGGAATTCACGCCGAGGCGGATGTTCATCATGTGACCGAGCATGGCGGCGATGGTGAGGCCGAGGCCGAGATGATTGCTGTTCTTCGTGCCTTGGAAGGGACGGAAGACATCGGCGAGTTTTTCTGGCGAAATTTGGGAACCGGTGTTGCTGATGAGAATGTCCACCCGGTTTTCTGACGCCGGGCTAATGACGCCGGGGCCAGTCACCTGCATGAGGGCGCGACCACCGAATTTTTGCGCAGCTTCGGCAGCGTTCTTGAGGAGTTCGAGCAGGAGTTCCTTGAACTTGGAGGGATCGACTGATGCCGGTGGCAGTCCATGAGTGATGTCCATCTCGAAGGGCACTCCGCATCTGACAAAGGGCTCGTGCAAGGCAGTGGACACCACTCCCAGATATTCATCGAGATTGAGCGGTTGCAGCGTGACCTTGGCGCAACCACCGGCGGCACGGATGCGGTCGCTGAGTCCAGAGATGCTGACTGAAGCCTCTTTGATGTGCTTCATGTTTTCCAGAATCGAGGGGTCCAGATCATCGTTCATGAGGATCAAGCTGCTGAAACCCTGGATGATAGCCAGTAGGTTGTTCAGCTTGTGCGTGAGGCCACGCAAGAGTTCTTGGTGGAATCCCTCGGAGTCTTGCAGACCAAGATTCAACTGGGTCGGGAAAACGAACTGCATGGGATTGGCGGGTGGATTAGCAGTGGCAACCATAATTACTGCTCTAAAATACTTAACTTTTCTTGATAAGTCTAGTGAAATTTTGGATTTTTTAGAATTATCATCTAATTACACCGCTTTTCATACTACGCGTAAAAAGCGTTTAGACTGATAGGGGGGGCGACAAGCGTCAAGTGCATAGCCCTATAGACTGATTTGCCTGTCCGGGCATTGCCATCATTACCGCGCACCAGAATTTAAAGACTCAAAAATCTCAGCGGTCATCCACTGCGCAAGCTGCGCCATCAATCGTGATGACCCTGATCGTCAGCGCTAGGGCCGCCGACATCAACATTGTCCACGTCCATCTGGCGCACGCGTTTGCGGTCGCGCGCGGCCTCGACCGCTTTGCGCAATTGCTCGCGAATGATCTCGATGCCCCAGACGGCTTCGATGGAAAGCTCAGGATTTGCCGCATCCGAAGTGACCAGGTGAAGATTTCCCAGCCCGAGCATCCGCATGAGAAAGGGCTGGAGAACGGTGTAGTCGCGCACCCGGTATAGCTCCAGATTGTCGAGACGCCGGTTAAAGACGCCGCTGCTTTTCATGAGGCGCTCCGTAGTCAGTTCATAAGAGGTGCATCGCGTCACCCAAAACCGTCCCGCCGCAGCCGCCAAAGGAGCCAGCAACGCCCATGCCAGAAAACCTTCCCACCTGTAAGAGAGGACGGTGATACCTATCGCCGCCAATATACAGACCAGATAAAAAAGCCAGTGCAACCATTGGGAGGTGCATCCTTTCCAGACCGTGGATTCAGAAGTTGAGGCGGACGACGGAGGTGTGATGTCAGACATGGTTGGATGCTTGTTCGGGCCATATCATAACCTGAACATGGAAAACGCCAAGTGGCATCTCAACCGTGCCTTCATCCTTCCCAGACAAACTCAATGGGCATCTCCAAATCTGCCCGCACGCTTTGATGCACGGGGCAGCCGTGCGCAGTTCTTTCCAGCAGCGGGCGCTCGGGATGATCGGGCGGCAGGGAAATCCAAATCTTCACCGGCAGCTTCACAATGCGCCGGGGCGCATCCGCGCTCATGTGCTTCTCCACATTCGCGCGCATGGACTTGATCTCAATGCCCTTGCGCTGCGCGACAATGCCGATGGTCGTGAGGATGCATGTGGCCAGTGCGGTCGCGACGAGATCGGTGGGCGAGAAGGCCTCTCCTTTGCCCATGTTGTCGGCAGGGGCATCGGTGATGAGTTCGGTCTTCGATGGTCCATGCACCGCGCGGCAGCGCAGTTGCCCTTCATAGCTGGTTGTGATTTCGACCATATTTTTTCGTCAGTCTTTGTTCGCGTCGTGATTGGGTTCATCAGGATGATGACTCGGGTCTGCAGGCTTGGCGGGCTGATCGTTCATCGGCTGTGTGCCGTGTGGAGATGCGACCGGCTTGACGGGTTTGATCTCGTCTTCATCATCATCGCTGCTCCAAGGATTGTAGCTGTCGTTGTCCCAGTCATCGGGGGCATCCATTATTTTTTCATCTTCCTCAATCTGCTTATAGTGCTCGGGATAAAGCTCACGGTCACGCTTGTCGAGCCACCACGCGAGCCAGATGCAGATTTCGTAAAGCGCATACAACGGCCCAGCGATGAGGCCGAGAGTGAACACATCAGGCGATGGCGCAACAACTGCCGAGACCACGCAAATACCAATCGCCGCCCAACTGCGCGAGCTTTTCATGACCTTGTAGCTCAGAATGTCCACCTTCACGAGCGCCATAACCACGACCGGCAGCTCAAAGCAAAGGCCGAAGATGAGAACAAACTGGCAGATGAACTTGGTGAACTCCTGAATGCCCCACATCGTGCCTTCAGATGCCGGGCCTCCGCCACCGGGAATGTCCGAGAGGTGATTATTGAAGTGGTAGAAGAAATCCAGCGCCTTGGGCACGACGATAAAATAGGCGAACGACGCACCCAAAAGGAACAGCCCGCCTCCGACCGCCAGCGCGGGAAACATGATTTTTTTCTCCGTGGTGCGAAGTCCCGGCAACACGAACTGCATGAGAAAATAAAGCAGCAGCGGGCAGGCGATGACGATGCCAGCGGCAATCGAAAGGTTCATGATGGCCATGAAACCCCCGATGGGATTCAACTGGGTGAACTTGATTTTGCCGTCCAGCCCGGCGAGATGAATAGGATAGGTGACGAGACCCCAGAGATGATCATAAAAAATAAAAGTGCCGATGACAAAGACCGCCAGCGTCATCGCCATCCGCACCAGCATGGTGCGCAAATCCTCCAAGTGTTCGAGAAACGGTTTCTCGACATCCTCCTGGCCAAGATCCTTGGAGACCTTTTCCCGGAGTTTGACCACTTTTTTGAAAACCCAGTTTAGCATATTATTCTATTCAAAATCTTGTCGTAAGTTCATTCGCTTATCAAATGATGCCTCGCGCCGTCATCCGCGCAAACAGTGCCAGCGTCAGCGCATCCTGCACCTCGTTCCGCGCCACCATGTCCCGCAACTCGTCCGCCGTCACCGTCCGCACTTCGCCAATGTGCTCGCCGCCCACTGGCTGCGGCTGGCGGACGATCTGCACCGGACGTGCGACAAAGAGATAAACGTGCTCGCCAGTGAATCCTTGCGAACCAAAAAACCAGCCCAGCGCGGTCAGTTCACCCATCGGCGATAATTCGCACCCGGCTTCCTCGTCCATTTCGCGCAACGCAGTTTGAGCAATGTTTGCGCAGGAATGTTCATCATCAATCTGTCCGGCAGGAAATTCCCACAAAGCCCGCTGAATGGGCAGGCGCTCCTGATGAATCAGAATGAAACGCCCATCCTCCGTGATCGGCGCCACGGCCACCGCCGACTTGCGATAAGCCACCGTCCAAGGCACGGGCTTGTCTGGCCGCGCCGGAGTTAAAAAACTGCATTCCTCAATCTGCACATACGGCCCCTCATAAACCCGGCGACCCGGCAGCTTCTGCCAGCCATCATGATCCTTGATCTCACAAAGCTCGAAGTCTGGAAAAATCATGGATCAATCCTTCGACAAAACTTTGCGCCAGTGCTTCAGCCGCAGAGTAACATTTTTCGGCGAGGGAGCACCAATGCCGTTGCGTGCCGCGAGTGCGGCTTTAATTTCAAGCAAATCAAACACACCAATTTCAAAAGTATCGCTGAATTTCCGATAGTCCGTGAGTGCAAGTTCAGGGAACGTGCGCCCCGTTTTCACCGTATGCGCCACCAGCTTGCCGATGACTTCATGCGCCTGACGAAATGGCACGCCGCGCTTCACGAGATAATCCGCGAGATCGGTCGCGAGCAACAAGGGGTCAGCTGCAGCCGCTGAAGTCTTCGCTTCATTCACATCCATGCCACCGATCATTTCCGCAAAGACTTCCAGCGCAAGCTTGATCGTATCCACGGAATCAAAGAGCGGTTCCTTGTCCTCCTGCAAGTCGCGATTGTAAGTCATCGGCAAACCCTTGAGCGTCGTGAGCAAGCTCATCAAATTACCCACCAATCGCCCTGACTTGCCGCGTGTGAGTTCGGCCACGTCGGGATTTTTCTTCTGTGGCATCAAGCTGGAGCCAGTGGTGTGCGCGTCGCTTAATGTAACGAATCCGAATTCCGCGCTGACCCACAAAATTATATCTTCGCTGAGGCGCGAGAGATGAATGCCAGCCATCGCAATGGCAAAAAGTATTTCCGCGATGAAGTCACGGTCGCTCACGGCGTCCATCGAGTTTTGCGACACGCTATCAAAGCCAAGTTCCTTGGCGACAAGCTTGCGGTCGAGAATGATCGTGGAACCCGCGATGGCACCGGAGCCGAGCGGCAGCACATTGAGCCGCCGCCGCGCATCGCGAAGCCGATCCGTGTCCCGCGCCAGCATTTCCACATAGGCGAGCAGATGATGCGCGAACAAGACTGGCTGCGCCCGTTGAAGATGTGTGTAGCCGGGCATGACGACGGATGAATTGCGCTGGGCGCATTCGACCAGCGCGCGCTGCAAACTGCGCGCATGACCGAGAATGGCATCAATCTCATCGCGACACCAGAGCCGCACATCGGTGGCCACTTGGTCGTTGCGGCTGCGCGCAGTGTGCAGCTTCGCGCCTGCGGGGCCGATGCGTTTGGTCAGCTCGGACTCGATGTTCATGTGAACGTCCTCGAGTTCTTCGCTCCATTTGAAATTGCCCGCCAGGATGTCCGACTTGATGTCGAGCAAACCTTTTTCGATGGCCTTGAATTCCTTTTGCGTCAGGATGCCCGCCTTCTGCAAGGCGCGGGCGTGGGCGATGGAACCCCGGATGTCATGGGCGTATAGCCGCCAATCGAAGGACACGGATTCCCCGTAGCGCCGCACGAGCGCGCTGGTTGGTTCTTGAAAACGGCCTTTCCACATGGCGAATGCGGAGTGTAGGTCATCCGGCCAGTCTCGCAAGCGCGAGTCAGCCCCCTCTCACTTGGCGACAACCCGGCGGTTCTGGCAGTGCCCAGTGCGCGACAACTCCTCGCAACTGGCTTCGATGTGAATGCTTTTCTTTGCCGGGGTGAATCCCAGACGGCGCGTGATGCAGTCCTCCAACAGCGCGATGTGTTCATCTTCAAATTCCACCACGCGCCCGCAGTCCACGCAGATAAGGTGGTTGTGCTCCGGCTTGTCGAGGAAGTTCGGATCGTAATATGTCTGGTCGCGCCCGAGATCGACCTCGCGCAGCAGGCCGCACTTCACGAGCAAACTGAGCGTGCGATAAACCGTGGCTCTCGAAATGCTGCGATCAATCCGCCGCACCATCTCGTGCAGTTCATCGGCATTGAAGTGTTCTCGCGTTCCGAACGCGGCCTCGATGATCACATCGCGCGGCTTGGTGCGGCGCAAGCCGCTGCTGGCGAGAAAAACATCAAGCTGCTGGCGAACGGTTTCAGTCATCGGATGGCACATTGTTCCAAGCCATCGGTCAAGAGTCAACGCGAACCTTGCGTGCGGGGCAGGGATCGGCGACTCCTATAAAAATGCTTTTCTCACGAAACTGCCTGTCAGCCCTGCTGATCGTTTGCGTCATTGCTGGCTGTGCGCCCAAAAAGGATGCGCCGACGAAGCCCTTTGATGCAGCCTTCGTTCGCTTGTCGGCATTGGAAATCGCCGCGTTACCACTGGCGCCACGTTTTGAATCCCCCGTCGGCAGCCAACTCGGCGCGCTGACTTATGACGCGCAACCGTTCCAAACCACGCGACATCTGGGCAGTGATCTGAATGGCGTGGGCGGCTGGAATTCTGATTTCGGCGATCCAATTTTCGCCAGCGGTGCAGGCAAGGTCATTTATTGCGGAGTTCCCGCTGATGGCTGGGGCAACATGGTCATCATCGGACATCGGGTGCCGGATGCTGCTGCGCCTCACGGCTGGCGGACCTATCAAACGGTCTATGCCCACATGGAAAAGGTAATGATCAAGCATGGCGACTTATTGAAACGTGGACAGCAAATCGGAACTGTGGGCACGGCGAACGGGCACTATCTGGCGCATCTGCATTTTGAAGTGCGGCAGAGCACATCGGTTTATCCGGGACTCGGTTACGCCGATGGCCCGCTGGACCGCCTCGCGCCCGATAAGTTTATTCGGGAGCATTCAGGAATGGCAGGGGATTTGCTCAACCCTGCTCCATAACTTGGAGCGGCACGGTTGCGCACCCCTCCTCCGCGTCGTAGTCTCCGCCTTCGTATTTTATGCCCGACTCAGAAAACCCATTTCAAGAAACTCTCATCCAAAGGCATCGCGCCGAGCCTTGCACGATGGTCATCTTCGGCGCGACTGGCGACCTGACGCATCGCAAGCTCATCCCGGCACTCTACAATCTCGCTGCGGGCGGTGATCTTCCACCGCACTTCAAAGTCGTGGGCTTTGCACGTAGAGAAAAATCAGATGAAGGATTCCGCGCCGAGCTGGAAGAATCCAACAAGAAAAATTCCCGTCAGGGACATGACGCGACTTTGTGGGCCAGCTTTGTCCAGAATATTCACTACCATCAATGCGAGTTTCAGGACATCGAGGGATACAAATCGCTCAAGGTCATGCTTGATGAATTTGACAGGCAACGTGGCGTGCCTGCGAACCGTCTTTTCTATCTCGCATCTGCGCCAGAGTTTTTTGACCAGATCATGCTCAAGCTGCGTGAGAGCGGCCTGAACGAGGGCGCAGGCGGCAAATGGGCGCGCGTCGTTTGCGAGAAGCCATTTGGTAAAGATCTCGTAACTGCACGCCATTTGAATGAAGTGGTGAACGCGACTTTCCACGAGCGCGACACTTACCGCATCGACCATTATCTCGGCAAGGAAACGGCCCAGAACATCATGGTGTTGCGCTTTGCGAATATCATGTTCGAGCCGAACTGGAACAGCCGCTACATCGACCACATCCAAATTACCTGCTCGGAAAATCTCGGCATGGAAGGTGGACGCGGCGGTTATTACGACACGGCAGGCGCCTTGCGCGACATGGTGCAGAATCATTTGTTCCAGTTGCTCAGCCTCGTGGCCATGGAGCCGCCGACTGATCTCAGCGCGGACTCCGTGCGCGATGAAAAGGTCAAGGTCATCCGTTCGCTTCGCAAGTGGCGCGGCCCAGATGAAGTCGCAGCCAATGTGATCCGCGCGCAATACATCGCCGGTAGTGTGGATGGCGTGGAGTGCGTCGGCTACCGGCAAGAGGATCGCGTGAATCCCCAGAGCATGACCGAGTGCTATGTGGCGTTGCGATTGTTCGTGGACACCTGGCGCTGGCAGGGCGTTCCGTTTTACATGCGCGTGGGTAAACAATTGCCGAAGAAGGCCACAGAAATCTCCGTGCATTTTAAGTATCCGCCGCAAGCCCCCTTCCCCACTACATTGCAACGCGGCACGCGCAATGTGCTCGTCATCCGCATTCAGCCGGATGAAGGCATCTCATTGCGGATGCTCTCGAAGATGCCCGGTGTGCAGCTCATCATGCAACCCGTGAAGATGGATTTTCGTTATAGCACCAGCTTCGGCAAGGCCAGCCCGGAAGCCTACGAACGCTTGCTGCTGGATGCCATGACCGGAGACGCCACGCTCTTCGCCCGTCGCGATGAAGTGGAGAACGCATGGACATTCATTGATGAGATCGAGCACGCCTGGCACAATGACTGCCCGCAACCGCCAATGTGCGAATATCCCGCCGGTTCATGGGGGCCGAAGGAATCGGACGACTTGCTCTCCGCCGACGGACGGGTGTGGAGAAGGCTTTGAAGCGCGGCAGAGCTTATTGGACAATGGATTTAACAAGTGAGAGAATGCCCCATGAGCACGTTGATTCCGAATCTGGAAACCATGAGCATGAAGGAAAAGCTTCAAGCGATAGCGGATATCCGGGAGTCACTGGGCGACAACCGAGATGAAATTGAATCGCCGCAGTGGCATCTTGATCTTCTTCAAGAGCGCGAAGACCGTTATCGCGCGGGTCTTGAAATTCCAATTCCGTGGGATGTTGCTAAACAAAAGCTCATGGCACTCTGCAATCGATGACCGTGCTCATACTTCCATCGGCAAATCTGGACTTGGCCGAGGGATATTATTTCTACGAGAATCAAGAGGCTGGAATCGGACGGTATTTTCTCGAAAGTCTATCTGCACAAATCGAAACACTTCCCCGTTTTGCAGGCATCCATCGGAAGGTCGGCGGTTATCATAAAATGCTGGTATCTCGCTTCCCATACTCGATTTATTATTCTATCGAAAATGAATCCATTCTCGTCAGAGCTGTGGTTGATGGGCGCCGCGATCCGCGTTGGATAGCTAAAAAACTGAAGAGCATTTAAAACAACAACGCATCATGAGCATCCCACTTGAAGACTCACTCACCATCCTCGGTCAAGAGGTGCCGCTCGGCCAGGTGGACATGGCCTTGAAGGATCTCTGGGGCAAGGACGAGGCGCGCACCCGCGCGTCGCTGATGAACTTTGCCATCTATAGCGAGGATGCATCGACCATCGAAGCCAATACAAAACTTCTTAAAGAGATAACTCAGGAACACGCCTGTCGCGGTATGCTTCTGCTGGCGCTGCCAGCCGGGACTGCGAGCGCACGCGCCTGGATAACCGCCCACTGTCAGCTTCACGAGGGTCAAAAATCCGTGTGCAGCGAGCAGGTTTCGTTTCTGCTGGAAGGCGGCAGCATGAACCAAGTGCGGAACATCGTCTTCGCTCATCTCGATTCCGATCTGCCTCTGGTGTGCTGGTGGCAGGGCGATCTCACGGCCAATTTCTCCGAGCGTTTTTACAGCGTGATGGACATGCTGTTCATCGACAGCTCAAAATGGAAAAATCCAGGGCACGATTTCGCGGCTTTACAACACGCGCTGTCTCAATCAACCGCCCGATTCCGCGTCTATGATTTGAGTTGGCTGCGTTCACATCTTTTCCGCACTGCGCTGGCATCGTGCTTTCAAGATTCCATTGCTCTTGCTGAACTTTCAAATTTACGGCGCATCGAGATCACGCATTCCGCCGGGCACCGGCTTGCAGGACTGCTGATCGCCGCGTGGATTGCCGTGCGCATGAAATGCAAGCTGGATACATCAGGCGGCATCAAATTGATCACGCCGGAAGGCAATGTAATGGTCGTGAGCTTCCGTGCAGAATCTAGCAAAGAGGCTCTGCTTGGCATTTCGTTCGCATCTGATCGTGCGAGGTTCACCGTTTCGCGCGACTGCGGCGCAGCTTATGTCTGCACGAAAGTCGTCATTCAAAATCACACGCATGAAGAAATGCTGCCCGCTGATCTGGTGACGGATTCAGCGCTCATCAGCGAACAACTCAGCCGCCTTGGCGGACAGAGTTTATATATGCAGATGATGCCGATGCTGCACGAGATGCTGTCAGTCGCGTGAAATAAAAAAAGCAGGCCGAAGCCTGCCTCGCTACACGCGATTCATTCAGTGTGGAATCAAAACGGGATGTCGTCATCTTCCAGCCCGTCGGTAATCGGTCCTTCGCTGAATTCCGCAGCGGGCTGTTCCTGACGCGCGGCTTGAGGCTTCTGCGCTGGACGGGCTGCGGGACGGAATCCACCGCCTTCATCGCCGCCAGTATGTTCACCACCACCGGCGCCGCCTTCGCGACGTCCAAGGAACTGAAAATTCTCGGCGACCACACGGATTTTTGTGCGCTTCACCCCGGTCTGTTTGTCATCCCATTGATCCATCTGAAGGCGGCCTTCGACAAAAACTGGCGCGCCTTTTTGCAGATATTTCCCGGCTATTTCGGCAAGCTTGGCCCAGACGACAATATCCACATAAGTCACTTCCTCACGTTTCTCGCCGTTGTCGGCAGTGAAGGAGCGGTTCACGGCGAGGGCGAGGTCGCACACAGCGCTACCCTTGGGCGTGTAGCGAACTTCGGGATCCCGCGTGAGATTCCCGATGAGCATTACTTTGTTCAATGAAGCCATAGTGCAAGCAGGTTAGCGAACAGGCCGCGATTTGGCGATTGATTTTTTCAACTGGTGAAAAAATCGACCCGCATCAGCGACGCTGATAATACTGCTGGTAGATGTTTTCGTTGAGCTTGAGCTTCGCCTGGAGTTTATCCACGGTCGTGCTGTCTCCTTCAAAGAGGAAGTTCACGAAGGTGCCGGACTCGACGTGGCGGGGAGCATAGGGGAATTTTTTCTTCCCGAGGTTGTCCACCTGCTCGAGCTTCGCGCCATTCTGCTCGAAGTCGCGGGTGATTTGACTGATGAGGGTTTCGACACTTTCCTCTTTACCTTTGGTATCGAGGACGATCATGGCTTCGTATTTGCGGCTCATGGTTTTTGGCTGTTTGGGTTCACTGTTTCTTCTTTGCGGTTGTAGAGATTCATTGCGGCTTCAAGTCCATGGCGCAGCGCAGACTGGACGGCTTCTGTAGCACGCTGGATCACAGAATGCACGAGAGGCTTTTCATCGGCTGAAAATTTACCGAGGACATGGCCGATCATGCGGTCGCCCGCTGGACGGCCTTGCGCGGGAGCGATGCCCATCTTGAGGCGTGGAAAATTTTCACCATCGAGGTGTGAGATGAGTGAGCGGACGCCATTGTGTCCTGCTGCGGAGCCGTTCATGCGAAAGCGCACAGTTCCCAATGGCAAGTCCACATCATCATAGACGGCGAGAACCTCGTGCGGGTCGATTTTGAAAAAACGGCCTACGGCGGAAGCGGCCTCGCCACTGCCATTCATGAAGGTGAGGGGTTTGAGCAACCATCCTGCGGCAAATTTCGCGAGCGCACAGTCCCAGCGTTTTTCCACTGCCCAAGAAACCTGCAACTGACTGGCGAGAGCGTCCACGACCATGAATCCAATGTTGTGCCTCGTGTCCTCGTATTCGCGTCCGGGATTGCCAAGTCCTACGATCAGGCGCGGAATCGCGACGGACGATGGGACAGCTTCGGACACATTCAGAGTTTCTGGGACGTGGGTTTATTTCTTGGCCGGGGCGGTGCCCTTGGCAGGAGCAGCGCCTTTGGCGGGAGCGGCTGCGCCTGCGGCAGGAGCGGCACCAGCTGCGGGAGCGGCTGCACCAGCGGCGGGGGCTGCGGCAGCGGCAGGAACCACTTCTTCCGCTACGGTAGGCTCTTTCAAAACAGCGATGACAACGTGACCATCAAGCTTGGTAGAGACACCTTCTGGGAATTTGAGATCGCTCACATGCTTCGATTGATTCAATTCCAATGAAGCGACTTCGAGAAGCAACTTCTCAGGAAGATCTTTCGGCAGACAGCGCACTTCGATCGAGTGCATAATGTGCTCCAGCATGCCGCCTTTTTTCTCGGCGATATCAACGCCCGTAAGCACGATGGCCACGTTAGCATGAATTACTTCGTCAGCAGCCACGGCGTGAAAGTCCACATGCAGAATGCCACCACGGAGATGGTCGTGCTGAACTTCCTGAACCAAGGCCAGTGAATCCGCCTTCTCTCCCTCGATCTTGAGATTGACGAGAATGTTGTCCGAGGCGCTCGCGTTTAGAATTTTCGCGAAGGTCTTGGCATCCAAATCCAGATTCGCGTTCTCATGCTTCTTTCCGTAAATGACTGCGGGAATGCGTCCGGTCTTGCGCAAGCGTTTCACTGCGGTAGTGCCGGAGATAGTGCGAGGAGTCGCGCTCAGTTCGAGGATTTTGGCCATGATAAGATGAGTCTGGGTTCGCTGGATTGGGGGAAAGGGGCGGGCAGAATACACCCCTACCCGCGGATGTCAAACAGCGAAGTTACAGACTCATCAGAGTGGATGCGCTTGATGGCCTCCCCCATCAGTTCAGCTATGCTCAAGGCGGTCACTTTGGGGCCGTAGGCTTGGGGAACGCTGTCGGTGGCCAGAACTTCCATAATGGCCGAATCTGCCAGCCGATTCCGGCCTTTTTCGCTGAGCACGGCGTGGGAGACGCCTGCGTAGATATTTCTCGCTCCATACTCGCTCAGAAGTTTCGCTGCCGAGGTGAGTGTTCCGGCGGACTCGGTCAGGTCATCCACCAGTAGCACATTCTTGCCTTTCACGTCTCCGATCACGGTGAGCGCCTCGACCTCTTCCGCATTGATGCGGTTCTTGGCCACGATGGCCAGCGGCGCTTTCAATGCCCGCGCGTAGGCGTGCGACATCTTGATGCCGCCGACATCGGGTGATACGACCACGATGTCCTCCAGCCCGCGATCCCGGATGGTCTTGATGAGCACGGGTGAGGCATAAAGGTGATCCACGGGGATGTCGAAGAAACCCTGAATCTGCTGGGCGTGCAAATCCATGGTCAGCACCCGGTTCACCCCGGCGGCAACCATGAGGTTCGCCACCAGTTTCGCAGTAATGGGAACACGCGGGCGGTCTTTGCGGTCCTGCCGCGCGTAGCCGAAAAATGGCAGCACCGCCGTGATCCGATTCGCACTGGCGCGCCGCACCGCATCCACCATGATGAGCAGCTCCATCAAGTTTTGATTCGCGGGCGGACAGGTGGGCTGGACAATGAAGACATCGCGACCCCGGATGTTTTCATTGATCTGGACAAAAGTTTCCTCGTCCGGAAAAGTTTCCAGTGTCACCGAACATAAGGATACCCCGAGATGTTCCGCGATGGCCTTCGACAATGCCGGATGCGCCGACCCGCTTAATATTTTCAACCCGTCTTTCATGTCCGCTCAGTCAATCAAGAAAGCCGGGTAAATCAACCACCACGACAAAAAAGAAGGCGGACTCGGGTCCGCCTTGCTAAAATAACCGCTGATTCGTGCTTTCTATTTAGGCGGATTCTCACTCTGGGCGCTCCGCAGCATTTCTTGATAAAAATCCCTCCATTCATCTGAATAGATTCCGGCCCTGGCCTCTGATGCCCAGAGGTAAGCTTCATCCGCACCGGTCCAGTTTTTTAGCCGGTTCAGATGAATGGCGAGCGCCATCCTTGGCTGCTGATACAATGGCGCCAGCCGACAGGCATCGATGATATTTTTTTCTGCTTCCGCATATTTCCCCAATGCGTCCTGAGCGTTGGCCAAATCAAGCGTTGGATAAAAATCATGGGGATTGAGTTGGTGTGATTGCTCCAGATCACGCACTGCGCCCTCCAGCATCACTTGGCCGGACTTCCAAGACTGACCCTCAGCCTCCTTGATCCGCAACAGTCCGCGCTCATACCATGTCTGCGCATTCGCCGGATCAAGTTCTACCGCCCGGGTCAGCCACATCATGCGTCCGTCTTTTGCATCCTCCTCGCCACTCCTCACGATTGATCTCTCCACAAAGTAATCAGCACGACCAATCATCCACGCACCCCAAATTAAAGCAGTGCCGCAACCCAACATCGCCATCTTGCTTAAAATCCGCACGCCAGGAATCCGCCTCGGGCGTCGAAGTGAACCCTCGAAACCGGGATTCGCCAGCACGCCCAGCAACATGGCCACGAAAAGCGCCACAGCGGGGACATGAAAATGAAACTCGAACACCGCCTGCACCAGCACCGCGACCATCGCCGCCATCGCACCCACAGTCAGGCCCAGACGCGATCCGTTCAGCACTGCCGTTCGCGGAAATCGTTCTTTGGCGAACCAGCTCAAATAACGCCAGCCATTGCCCAGATGAGCTGCGAACATCAGAAGCACTAGCCCCAGCCCCACCCACCCGTAATCCGCGAGCGTCTGGAGCCACTCATTGTGCACGAACTGTGCATCCTGCATCCACGACGGAGCGTCGTCAGGCCTGAGCCTGATGCAGCCTTCATAGAACATCCGCGCACCCGCGCCGAACAACGGATGCTCCGCGTGTTGCGCCAGCGCGGAACGCCAGATTAAAACACGCGGATCACTCTGAAAAATCTCGCCGTCAGCGAAACGGTTTTGCAGCCGATCTTTCATCACCGCGCCAAGAACCAGTGATGCCAGGCCCCCGACCAGAACCATTCCCAAGGCCGCCTTCAGCACCAGATGGGGATGCGCCTGCCGCAGAACCAACAGAAGCATCACGGCCAGCGCCACGCCGCCCGCACCAAGTCCAATCATTGCCCCGCGACTTTCCGTCAATGTGATTCCAATGGCCGCAGCGATGGCGGCAAAAGAACATAGAAGCCGCCTCACTGCACCGCCCCTGCCGAAACACGCCAAGCCCAGCATCAGCATGGTCATCATCACCAGGAAGGCGGCGAGGTGGTTGGGATTGATGAACAGTCCTCCAATACGGTGCTGCACACCCTCGCCAAAAGTTCGCATGTAATGCGGCACCAGATGAAATCCCCAACGACCGGAAAAATGCACGAAGCCGACGGCGAGATTCGCTACTAGCAACACCGCAAGCAGCAACACCATCGCCATGTGCCACCGAGGATGACTCAGCACCGTGGCCGCCAGCAGATAAGCCACGCCACAGCCCAACATCATAAACAAATCCTCCCGCGCCCAAAACCATACCGGAGAGCTGATCTGGCGGATTAAAAAATATCCCCCCAGCAAAAGCACAGTGGCCAGACACCATTCCACTGGCGCATTTCTCACCCGCCAGCGCCAGCGCACTGCGGCCAAAACCCCGGCCATCCCGATCAACGCAGCCCCCGGCCAGAAGAACAAAAGCCGCGTCTCCGTGCCCAGCAATCCCGTAAGGAGAAAGCCCATCAGAAAGCAGATCGCCAGCGCAGCTTTGATGAGTCTCGTCACAAAACCCGCATCCATCGCCGTCACAGATCCCGACACGTTCTGACTCGCGTTGACCTCATCAGAGATCGACTCGCCACCATCCATTTGGACACCATCCGCTCTCATGCCGTAGCGCCATTCATGGCGTATTGATAAGCCTTTGACATTTCGCTAACGGAACGCTCCCAATTCAATTCATTCTCCAGACGTTCGCGCCCGATCCGCCCCATCCGTTCGCGCGCCGAAGGATCGTCCAGTAACTCAATAATGGCATCACCCAGTTTCTCAGCAGAATTCTCCATCACATATCGCGCGGCAGCACCGGCGGAGTAACGCCCTTCATGTGTGCCGAACATTACCTGCGCTTTGCCGAAGGCCATGTATTCCAGCGTCTTGTTCATCGTGCAATGATCGTTGTAGTCATTGATGGGATCACAGGCGACACCAAAGTCCATCGTCTTCAAGGCTGTAAACAAAAAATCATTCGAAACCCGGCCGGGCATGTCCATATAAGACTGTAAGTTATATGCATCTCTGAGCTTGATAAGTTCATCATACTCTGGTCCGGAGCCCATCAGCAGAAACTGCACATCCTCACGTCCCCGCCTCTTAATAACATGAGCCGCCGCTTCGACAAGATAGTTGACACCGTCGGCATTTCCCATGACTCCAATATAACCGACTAGGTGCCTGCGCCCTTTTTTTAAGCCCAAGTCTTCCGGCAGTGAGGTATTCAACTTGTCCGGTGCCGTCCGCACGACGAATACCTCGTCATCTGTTTTCTTCCCCCGGCGCTTTACGGTTGCGAGCACGCTTTGATTCGTCGCCATCACCACGTCCGCCAGCCATAACGTGCAGCGTTCCGCGAGACGCACACACCAGTAGAACAGCCCCCGCCTCCCAAACTTGGCCTCGAACATCTCCGGCCACAGATCATGCACGTCATAGATTACCTTCACATCCGCGATGAGCTTGAACGGCAGCGCGACGAGGAACAGCAAGTCCGGTGGATTGCACAAATGAATCACGTCGAAGCCCGTCCGCCGCCACGCTCTCACCGCGCAGATCAACTCGCCCCACAATGCGGAAGCATACTCACAAACAAATCCATCTAAGCCCCTCGCTTCCCTCGTAATCCAATGACGATAAATTGTAATGCCCTCGAACACCTCGAATAGCTCCGTGCAACCAAGCATCTGCGGGCAGATCACCGTCACCTCATTCCCCGCATCCCGCAGCGCACAAGCCTCCTGCCACACCCGCCTGTCCAAGGGAACGGGGAGATTTTCTACGATGATGAGGATTCGCAAACTCACGGAACGCTCTGTATAGTGGATAATGAGGGCGCGCGCCCGGACAGCCTTTTCCCGATCCGCATAAACGGCTTCTCAATCCAAATATGCAAAGCCCATGCGCCGAGCAAAAGCATTGGCATCCCGATCGCCAGCAGAATCAGCAGCATTCCTCTCTGTCCCATACCCGGATCCCACCAATGCAAAAATGAAATCATGGCGACAATGAATGGCCAATGCAGCAGATAGAGCGGATATGACAAGGCACCGAGCCACTGCGCCAGACGCATCCGCAGCACACCACTCAGCAAATTCCCGGCCTTGGGGAAAAAGCATTCCCAAGCACCAATGGCTACCGTGAAGCCCAGCGTCCAAATGCCAAACGAGATTGGCTTGTTAAAAAAGAACAAAGTAAGCCCGACTCCGATGCCGACGATCATCATGCCGTAACGACGCGTCACGTCCTCCCGCTGCTCACACCATGCCGCAAACTCAGCGCATATGATCCCTATAAGAAACATCGGCAACCATCGCAGTAAAAATGCATTGTCAGGATTGGCCCACCAGCTCTGCGTGAAATGACCGAACAATGCCGCCACAATCAGAACGCCCACGCCAATCGACTTGCGCAGCATGAGCGCGATAAACGGCGCAGCCAGATAGAACTGCCATTCCAGGCTGATGCTCCACGCTGGCTTCAGTATCGTCGTCGCTGCCCAATTCAGAAATGATTTCGGTAAGATTCCATGCAACAAGGCGGTATGCCAGAATGTATGCGACGTAGGACTTGCAGACTGGTTTTCACTGATTAATCCCATCCAACCAATATAATAGTCATCCTTCCAGGGTATAGACCCAACGATATGCGCCGTGGCTGGTAACAAAGCCAAACTCATTAGCAGACAGATAAAATAGACCGGATAGATTCGGAAAAATCTTCCGGTCATGTATCGCCCATAGGATTGTGGTTCGCGTTGTAACAATGTGTGGATGGCAAACCCGCTCAGGATAATAAATGTCTCCACGGCAGCACCAGCCCCCGTGAACTCCGACCATAACTTTCCGAGTTTACCCTCTGCAGCGATTCGCCCATATCCACACCAGCATAAGATATGCGCCAAGGCCACCCACAACGCGAGCCAGCCGCGCAGTCCGTCGAATTCGATGTATCGTTTTTTCATAGTATATACTTTTGGTTTACCAACAAATCCCTTCGTATTTCCACGGCAAATCCATTAGCTCGGACCAACCGTTCACATCAATGACACATTGCCCTGACCTTGCCGAGGCCTGCATTTCACCGTGACTTGCGCACTTCTGCGCGGCCACGATCACATCACATTTGTCAATTACTTCATGCACGCTCGACCTCAATAATGATGCCAGATGCGGCATGCGTCGTTGAATTTCATTCGCATTCGCGCCAATCAGGCGTGCGATATTTAGCTGCGGATCATAGATGTGAAGTTCATAGCCAAGCCCGAGCAATCTCTCCGCCACGGCCACCATTGGACTGCCTCGCAAGTCGTCAGTATCTGCTTTGAAAGCAAGCCCCAGCAGACCGATGCGCCGCTTATCTTTGCTGATGATAAGTTTGATGAGTTGGTCGAGATGGGCCTGATTGGTGTCCAAGGTATTTTCAAGGAGCGGCAAACTGATGCCCTCCACGCGCGCAAACGACTTCAGCGCACTCACATCCTTCGGCAAACACGAACCACCAAACGGATTACCCGGTCGCAAGTATTGGCGCGAGATATTCAGCTTGGTATCCTCGCATACCACATCCATCACTCTCGCGCCGTCCTCGCCGAGATGTTTGCACAGACGGCCAATCTCGTTGGCAAAGCCGACCTTGAGCGCGTGGAAATAATTGCAGGAGTATTTGATCATCTCTGCACCCTCCCATGTCAGCACTGCAGGATTCCCTCCAAGCAGAAGCGACGCCTCGTCGCTTTGCGGGCTATTTCCATTGTGCGTTCCAAGCACTGCCAGCGATGGTTCACGGAAATCCTGCACCGCCGTGCCTTCACGCAAGAACTCAGGACTGTGATAAATCCGCAACATCGTCGTGATTCGCGGTTCAGAAAAATATTCATCTGCCATCGCCCGCGTGCTGCCGGGCAGCATCGTGCTGCGGAAGATCACCACATGCGGGTTACCCTTCTTTATAACCGCCTCCGCAATCTGCCGCGAAACCTTGCGAACATGATCCAGATTCAATTGTCCCGACTCCAACGAAGGCGTGCCCACGCAGATGATGCTCACTTCTGATTCATTCACAGCCTCGACTGCATCAGTCGTCGCTCGCAACCGATCTTCATGCCTTACCCTCTGTAATAACTCATTCAGCCCCGGCTCAATTATAGGCGACACCCCTGCATTCAACGCATCCACCTTTAATAGCTGCACATCCACGCCGATAATGCGATGACCAAGCTCTGCTAAACAGCCCGCCGTTACTGCGCCGACATATCCGAGACCGAAAATGGAGATGTTCATTTTGACCAACTCTTAGTTTAGAGGCGATGCCACTCCGTTCGCAGCCAACCCTGGGCAACGACCTCAATCACAGAACCAGGTTCATCTTCACCGAAGAATCGTGATGTTCTTCCAGTTGTAACATTAACTAATTTTTCTTCACTCATGACTGACATGCTCCAGATGTTTCGTCCTCTGGAAATCTCAAACGATGCAATTCTTGAATCGATCGAGCGCACGATTAGATCCGGTGCAATTTGCCAGCGAACTTTAAATTTTTTCTTGTTTGATTCCAAGTCCCATACCGCCACGTGATTCACTCCATCTATAAAGCGGACTGTTCTAGAAAAACAATGCTCCTCGCTGCTAAAGCGGACGTGTATTTCATCACCTACACAATCAATCTCAGGTGTCGAATGCGGGCATGCCCACAAAAACGTCCCTGCCCGTCGCGGCGTTTTAAAACCCTCGACTGGCTGCGGTCCATTGTGAGCGTTCCATGAAGCAAGCTCTGTGCGAAGTTCCTCCGCTCCGAAGTAGCCGCCTGTTCCCGGATCAATTACCAGCGCGTTTTCGCCATCCCAAATGGAAACATGCATCGCGTCACAGTGACCATGCGCGGCCAGTTTGCCGAAACCAAGTGGTGATGCATCGACCCGCAGTTTCCAGCCATCGCGCTCGATCACAGCCATACCAGATTGCGGCGCAATCCACCAGTCTGTGGCACAGGTCTGTGACTTGTGTATAGCATGGGCATACTGCCCGTGCTCACCGCGAAGCCAGTAATTTAATCCAACGCCCTCCTGATCGGGCAGAATGCCCGTTGGACACACAGGCTGCAAGCCTGTGCCACAACCATGCATCCACGCGCCCCACTCCGCAGCGGCTTTCTCGCGATGCATCGTCAGTGGGACTAACTGCGCATCATCATTATCGCCGTAGTCCCAAGATTCCTGTGGATGTGACATACGCACAAAAAAATCTGCCGCGCGTTGCAAGCGATCTATGACAGGTCCTTCTGTCACCTTCATCGCATTACATGCATGAAGTGCTATCTCGTAGGCAAACAAATGATAATGCAGTGCCTGTTCGCGATTGCCTCCGTCTTCGGCAAATTGAGTCATAATGCAATCAGCGATCTGTTTCCAAAGGCTCTCTGCCGTGTCAGTAAATTGTTCCATTTCAGGCCAGCGTTTCACCGCCAACAACAGTCCCGCAAGTTCTCCCAGTCGATGATTGTTTGCCGATGATCCAAATGACAGATGGCGATTTACCCACCAGACATGTGCGGGAACAATCGAATCCACGAGATCACTTTGCTTTTCCCCCATCTGCGATACCAATGCATCAAACCAGCAAAAATTAATCAATCGCAATCCCCCCTCAAGCGCACTCGTCCAGTTGATGCCTTCACCCACCGGGTTCACTTTTACCCAGTCAGCGAGCCACTGTTGAGCACGCTGAATCGCAGGAGGATCATCGTTCAACCATCCATGCATCGCGAGCCGCACAGGTTCCGCCCAGCGATTAATCTCCCAGATCGCGCGGACATCCGCTCCGTCGGGCAGAGTTCGATGATTAATTCCACCAATCTTCGGAACACTCACTCCTCGCATGTAATCGCGATGCCAGTCGGGCGGCGAGGACACCCGCACTTCCTTCCAGCCAAACAGCGTCCATTTTCCATTGAGCAACTTTGCCGCGTCATTCGCGAGCGTTTGTTTCAACAAGACCGGAGCAGTCTCACGCGACGGCAGAGCCGGATAATTTGCGGCCTTTTGTGTGATGTGCACATCACTGATTTCGGACAGCGCGAACGGTTCCGTGATCTTCCCGACCTTCTCCATGATCCGATGCCACAACTCGGACACGCCCATGGCCCGGAAGCGATGCCAATACCAAAGTGCGCCAGCCATTTTATAAAGGGAGCGCGGGCATCTTGCCCGTGCATTGTTTTGAGTGGCGTCCCCGTCAGGAGTCGAACCTGAATTTGCGGTTTAGGAAACCACCGTTCTATCCATTGAACTACGGGGACAATGGAGGCGGGTTCAGGATGCCATGAATTGTCGTGCGTGCAAGCCGTGGGTAGCAAGGGCATCTCGCCCTTGCCCGATCAGGGGCGGGACGCCCTTGCTACCTCAATGCTACGGCCTTCACGAATGGAGTCGAGTGCCGCGAACGTGAGGGCCATGCTCTGCCGCGACTGCTCATAGGGTAGCGGATGCGCGGCGGAGCCGTTGAGAAATGCGAGCCATGCGGTTATTTCCTCGGCGTGGCCTTTGCCAGTGAATTTTTTCACCGATGTCTTATTATTTTGATGCAAACTTAGCCTTTGGAAATTCTCGCACTCTGCAATCAGGCCGGCGGCGAAGATGCGGAAGGTTTCTTTTGGAAACGCAAAATCGCCCTCGGCGGAATAGACTAACTGAAACGATGAACCATCGCTGAACTCAACTTGCGCGGTTATGGAATCAGGAAATTGATTGCGCCCGCGTGCCGCGCCGATCATCTGCGCAGTTATGCGCACCGGCTTGGCTTCCAGCATGAAGCACGCGAAGTCGAAGAAGTGGCATGCTTCGCCGAGAATGCGGCCACCGCTTTCTTCGAGATTCGCATACCAGTGATCCGGCGCGAGCGGTCCGGCGAAGACGTGATAGGCCAGCGCTTTCGGCCCCGAGATCGCGCCCAATGATTTTTTCAAGGCGATGGTCGCGGGAGCGAAACGTCGGTTGAAGCCGACCATTACGCTGCCTTGCGTGGACGACATTTCAGTGTCGATTTTCGTGAGTTCATCGCGCGTGAGGCATAGCGGCTTCTCGACGAAGACGTGTTTGTTTGCAGCCAGCCCGCCAAGCACGAGCGGCGCATGAAGGTGATGCCGCGTGCCGATCATTACGGCGTTACCCTTGCTTGAAAAAATCGTTGATGAATCTGTCTCAGCATCGGCGAATCCAAATTTTTCCTTTACATGCTTCGCGCTAATCCCAGTCGCATTCACAATGGTGCCGAGTGCAATCTTTCCTTTCACATGTGGCAGCAGCATGGTTCGCGCGAAGTTGCCCGCGCCAATGACGTGTAGCTCAGGTGTATCACCTGAGACGAGTCGGGGGGGCATTTTGCCCGGGACCGTAACGGGCAGAATGCCCTTATGACATGTCTCAGGTGAAACACCTGAGCTACTGTCCTGCAACACAACACCGATGCCGCATCCGCAAACAAATCCTGCGCGCAACTTTGCTGCCGATGGATTCTGCCAGATGTATTTCCGCTTGGCATCAAGTGATCCATCACTGCGTATGGCATGATCAAACCGTTCCGCCTGCCAAAATGGTTCTTCCCCAAGGCCGTAACGCTTCTTGATTTCTCGGGAAGTAAAACTTTTCCACGAGTGCATGATGCCTGAAAGTGCATGTCCGCCCAATGGCTTGATCAGCACATGCACATGGTTCGGCATGATGACATATTCATCAAGAATGTAGCGCTCGCCGTCGAAGTGATGCATCGCATTTTTCACGAGCAGCGCTTCATCCTCATTCGCGAGCAAGCAGGAACCCGCGCCTTCATCCAACCAATGTTCTTGTCGCTCCTCGAAGAGACGATGATAAAGTTCTTCTGTCGCATAATCCCACGGTTTGGGATGTCGCGACAGCCACGCTTCGCGCTCTTCGCGCCACTCTATGAAACGCGATTGCGCAATGGCATCAGCCTGTCGAAACGTGACGAAGTGAGTAACGCCTTCCTGCTCCCAGTGCGGCAGGTTTCTACGCGCTTTGTCAGTGTGAAGATGGGAGTTGTAGGGGATAAATAAACGATTAGGTAGGACGGGCATTTTGCTTGTCGCGGGTGCATCGGACATTTTGTCCGATTGCTCCGAGGGCAGGATGCCCGCTCGACTTGTCTCAGGTGAAACACCTGAGCTACCAGAATATTCCAGCACGACTCCAATGTCCGCATTTCCCTCGCGCATCAACTCATCATAAACCGAAATCGCGTCTGCGAACTTCGCGTGTCTCGTCGTCACAGGCGTGAGATTGATCTGCCCGCTGCGCATGAGAGCGAGGCATGCCTCAAAATTCCGGTTCTCCGTCCAGCGCACATGGCCGATGGGGTAATCATGTCCACCCCACTCATACTGCGGATCGTAACGGCCCGGGCCGTAACTGCGCGAATAACGCACCTGAATGTCTTTCATGTAAGCCGTTTTCCATGACAGCTCCGCATCATAAATACCCACGATGACCATGACGCCGCGATCCCGCAGACAGGCTATTGCCGTGTCCGCCGCCTCGCGACCCTTCCCACCCATGCATAACAACACTGCATCCACGCCATGACCATCTGTCCATACTCGAACTTCCTCTTCAAGTTTTGATTGACCCGGATTCACCACACGCTCCGCGCCCATCGCCAGCGCGGTATGCAAACGTTCCGGCACATAATCCGCAGCCATCACGCGGGCACCAGCAGCTTTGAGTAAATTCGTCGCCAGCAAACCGACAAGCCCCTGCCCAATCACAAGAACTCGTTCACCGAGTTGCACACTGGATTGGCGCACGGCCTCCATTGAGATGGAGGCCAGTGTCGTGTAAGCCGCCTGCCAGTCCTCAACGCCATCGGGAATAGGTGCCGCCAGCAAATCTGGCACCGCGATCATCTCCGCGTGAAAAGCACACTCTGCACCACCGCAGGCCACGCGATCTCCGACACGGAATCGGGTGTTCAACTCATCCACCTCCACCACAACACCCGCTGCCGAGTAACCAAGGGGCGTCGGTGATTCAAGACGATTACGAACTTTCTCCATTGCGGCTTTCCAGCCGAGCGTCCGTGCCGTCTCGATCACCTTGCGCACTTGGTCTGGTCTCGCCTTCGCCTTTTGCAACAACGACATCCGCGCCTGCTCCACCTTCATCTTCTCCGTCCCTGGCGAGATCACCGAACAAGTTGTGCGCACGAGAATGCCACCAGGCGGCGGCATAGGCGGCGGCACTTCTTGCAGTTCAAGGCGACCGTCCTGATATTGGGCGAGTTGTTTCATCGGCAATGATTAGTTGTCACCATAAGCAAGCCGCAGACGCTCCTTCAGAAACGCCACGGCAAACAACGTATTGTATCTCAAATAGCGCGATAGCAACCGCCGCGGCTCCTGCAACATACGGAACAACCACGTCATACCCACGCGCTGCACCCACGCAGGTGCGTATGACCGCTGGCCCGCCACGAGAACAAACGCATCTCCCACCGCGAGAAAGACGCCGTGCGTGAAGCGATGCCGGTTCTTCGCGATCCACGTCTCCTGTTTCACGCCGCCGAGCGCCACCCAGATGAAGTCTGCTTGAGCCGCATTGATGTCATCTATCAATCGAGTCTCCGTTGCTTCATCCCATAATCCAAATGGAGGCGACTTCGCTCCCGATATTTGGATTTGCGGATTCAGTGTGCGAGCCGCGTCTTGCAACTTATCGAGACACTCCTGCGTGCCGCCGAAAAAGTAATGCCTCGAACCAGAAGACGCATTCATAAGGACGTGCTCCATAAAGTAAGGCCCATAAACACGATCATTTATTTCGTGACCATCCAGCCGCAAGGCCCACACCAATGGCATCCCGTCTGGCAACACGAAGTCAAAAGTCTTCATGACATCGGCAAACTCACTGTGGCGCAGGCACTCGCCAACGAGATGTGTATTGGCCGCGGCCACCGCCGCTACGCAGCCGCTCCTTGCGATGGCCTCAATTCGTTTACATGCATCACTGTAATTTGTAATATCAACCTTCAGCCCCAGCACATCACCTTTCTCGTGCTGCTTGATGGCAAGTTCCATCTTGGCTTCGCTCATTGCAGTTTACTCACCAGCCACCGTTGTTTCCCCGTGCATGTCTTCTCCATTTCACTAACTTCACGCAGCTTGAATGAGAAATCATCGCCAAGCTTCTTCAGTAAACCGGCGCGCATCGGCTCCAAATGTGAGCCTTGCCAACGGGGTCCGGCTTGATATCGAAACTCCACCTCGCCTTCACGCTCTTGATAAAACTGCACGGCCATAAGTCCTTCGAAGATGCCATCGTGCATATTGATTGCGGTTAGAGAGATGCGGCGGCCCGTGGAGCTGATGAGAAATTCGTAGTCCCGACCAATGATTTCTTCGATTTCGATCATCGGCAATTCAGTGTCGGGCTTTTGCGCAAGTTTTACATAATCGCCCGTGCGATAGCGGATGAGCGGCATGACGAGGTTGTGAAACGAGGTGCCGATGACCTCGCGGTGGCCGCTCGCATCCGGTTCGCCGAATTCGACGAAGCCATACGTGGGCCAGAAGTAGAGATGATTCGACGTGCGCCCCTGAGCCGCGAGCACCACGCGCTCGCTGTGGCCATACCAATGGAACACGGGCGCGGCGAAAATTTGCTCGAGATAGTTCTGCGACTCGCGCGAGAGTTTCTCCGATCCGCAAAACACGGATGTGAGAACAAACTCAAGTTTCAATCCCGTCTGCTCCAGTCCGCGAGCGAGCATCAATGCGGCACTGGGATACATGTGCAGATGCTGTGGACGGAAGCGCTTGAGCGCGGCCACATACTCCGGCAGTCGCTCCAGCGTGAGGTGATAAAATGATAGAATGAGCCACTTCCGTGTCGCATCGAAGTAGCTGATGTCGCCACTCGCACTGCTCGACGTGACAGCTCCGCGAATCACTGCAACGCGGTCACCTCTGCGAAATCCACGTCGCGACCACTGCGCCTCAAGATAAGCCTGTTCTTTTGGGCGGCTCACGCCTTTGTGCAGATAGAACCCGACCGGCATGCCGCTCGAACCACCTGTTGTCATATAGAGCCGCTGCGTGGCATCGTATTCGGGATTCAGCATCTCTTCGCGCTGCAAGATCATCTCCTGTTTTGTGAGCAATGGATAATCCCCGAGCTGCTCCAGTGATTCAAACTTTGCCGGATCAGCTCCACAAGCTGTGAATCGCTGTTTGTAAAACGGTGCTTTCGCCGCGGCGATCAACGATTCACGCAATGCATTGATTTGATAACGCCTGATCGTCTCCGGATCCCATGACTCCACGTCGCGCGCTTCATTTTGAAATTGTGTGTATTCCCGTCCATATCGCAACGATACCGGAATCGCGCGATACGCCCGCCCCGCCAGCGACTTCACGGGTTGCGGCGCTGACTCATAGAGCTTACGCAAAGGGTATAATGTGTCTTCTAGGGACATCACGTGAACAGGCATTTTGCCTGAATAGCGAAATTAATAAGTCGGACAAAAAAATGCCCGTTCTACATTTCCACCGCACCTACCCATCCGAAATGCGGCTTGAAAGCGAGACCATCATCGTTGCGATATTCGCCCAAGGCTTTCTGCTTGCTTGCGTCATTCGACACTACACGAATCTCGTCATGCGAAAAAGATGCGACCTGTTTCCGCGTCGCGCGATATGCCCCAAAGAGCATCTTTAGCTTCCGCCAGTCAAAGCCCATCAATGCACAACAGACGCTGTCCACTGCGAGTGGATTAGTCCCGGCAACGATAATGCCGCAGGGTTTTGCGTCGGGCGACATCGGGCCATTGCCTTCACCCGCGATGATCGCATCCACAACAGTCAGGTAGCGCAGCGGCTTTGTCCGTGGAGCGCCGCTGCCATCGAAGTAAAACAGGCATTTGTTAAGATCAACAACCATGCGCCAGCAGGTGTCGTTGCCATGCCAGTTGCCGCTGCGCACGATGTTTTGCGTATTGCCGAAAACCATACGGCCCAACTTTTTCACTGGCACGAACAGCTTACTTAAGAGGCTGCGACCAAAAAGCATGCGCTTGATCCCACCCATCCATGAGTGCTCCAGCTTCGCCTTCAAAGTCGCTACGGGAAACTGATCGCCACCTTGATCTGGCGTGCCTTCCGTATGATGAGGCAGCCAGTTTTTGTTGGCATTGATGCCGACCATGTTCTTCAACGCGCAAGTCAGGCCGACTTTTTTGTGACACTTAAGTTTCGGAATGTTGATCAGAACATCCGCATCCATCGGTGTGCGGCAGAGCATGTATTCGTGTTTCGTGTCGCGATGATGTTCACGCGTCTCGGCCATATTGTAGCTCGCGCCGTAGAGTTGGCCGAGTCCGTGGAAGCCGACGAACTCGCTGTCTTCATTCAGCTTCACTTGCGTAGAGCCTTTCGGATCACCGGGCAACTCTGTCTTGCCCACCGTCACGCCATCAATCGTGTGCCATTCCTCAGAACGAAGATCGAGCAGCTCAATTTGCAAACCTTCCCACTGCGCGCGGCATCGTTCGATCATCGCATCCAGGTCGCAATACTTCCGCAACGTGGCGAACGACGAGTCTGTCTGTGGTGCATCGCACACCGTGATGCTGCCCTTGCCTTGCAACTTCGGCGCTACCCATGCGATCACGCCTTCTATCACGCTCGGATGTGTGACTATGTGCTCCCATTGATTCGGACCGGGGTAACGCTCATCATGTTCCTTCACCCAGTTGGGCTTGAGCACTACGTTGTCGCCTGAACGGATGAAGTTTTCATCGAGACCGAGCAGATTAATGGCCTGCGCCACGTTGCCTTGCGTCAACGATGAATCAGCATAGTTCATCAGCCCAACGAATACAGAACATGTCGCATCGGTTTCCGACGCTTTGGCCATTGCGTTGTTCATTTGAAATTCCCTAGCTCCATTAGTTTACAGCCTCAGAATGGTGTTACTCAGTCCCAGTGTTCTTGAGGACATATAAACTGCACCCGCCATTGGTTTTCTGATCGCCCATCTGTCCTTGAAAACCCATTCTGGCCAGCAATGAGAGTAACTCGTCCTTGCTCCGAGTCGGATGCGGATGAACTTCTATAAGCAGCAGCCTGACGTTCTTCAAAAACTCAGCGGCACCTGAAAAGACCACATCAAACTCCGCTCCCTCAATGTCCATTTTGCATACGTCAATTTTTGCTTCGCCAAAACATTCACTGACGACGGAATCGAAGCTGCGTGTGACAATAGCCGTCGCTTTTTTGCCATGAGCGGCTTGTGCCTGATGAATGCTTTCATTCGTTCCACCCTTGCCAAGATTCACGAGCATTTTCCCGTCCGTCTGGCAGACGGCGGCGTTGATGAGGCGGGCGTGCGCCGCAGGTATGTTTTGCGAAACGTTAAAGTGCAATCGCCCAAATGTGGCCGGATTCATCTCGACACACGCCAGCGTGCCAAATCTGAATCCGTGACAATGCATGCTTAAAAGGAATCCCCCTCCATTAGCGCCAAGGTCTAGCACATTGAGCAACTTGTCTTTCGGAATAAGATGAAAGTGGCGGGCATACATGTCCGATACCAGGCATGCGCGGGTCCCGTTCTGATCGTCCCCGGCATGATCGATCAGAATCTCGTTTTGCTGAAGCCGGTAAACGACCAGTCCCGTATTCCGAAACAACAATCGGTTTACCAACAACTGCGTCCAGTTGTTGAACTTAAGCAGGTCGATGAAGCCTCGAAGTATGTTGCCTATTCTGCTCACAATGTCTGACTAATGACTGCCGGGCCTTTCATGCGCGGCTCGCGCCGCAGCTTCCGCCGCAACATAAACTTCTCTCAACGGCACGCCCGCTTTGCGAGCGAGAGCACGACAGTCCTCAAACTCCGGCGCATACTTGTGTGCACCACCGGGGAGATGCGAAACCTTCACGACTGTCTCGCCAAACTGCGTGTTCACGCGGATGCAATCTCTGGGCAGCACGCTGCGCCGCATGTGTTGCTCTCTCACTCCGAGTGAACTGGTCTCGGTTAAAATAAGATTTCGCATCGCGGCCTGATCTTCCGGTTTGGCGATGACGCTCAATGTAACACCGGGACGATTTTTTTTCATTTGCGCGGGCGTCAATGTCACATCAAGCGCACCAGCTTCCAGCAGTCTTTCCATCACATGACCATGCTGCTCGGCGGACTGGTCATCAAGATTTGTCTCAAGCACAGCGACAGTGTCTGTATCAAAATCATTGGTGTCGCCCTCTCCGATGAAGACGCGAAGGAGATTTGGAATGACCAGATCCCAAGTGCCCGCGCCGTAGCCGACGGCATCAAGCCGCATCGCGGGCAGCGGGCCAAAGCTGCTTGCCAAAAATTTGATCAATGCCGCGCCTGTGGGTGTCACCAATTCCGCATTGATCGGTGATCCCACGATGGGCAAGCCTTTGAGAATGCCAACCGTCGCCGGCGCAGGCAGCGGAATCTGGCCGTGCGCACCCGCGATGAATCCGCGACCCAGCGGCAATGGACTGCTGATGATGCGTTTGATTCCCAAATGATCCACACCAAGCAAACTGCCGACAATATCAATGATTGCATCTTCGCCGCTGACCTCATGCAGGTGCACTTCTTCAATCGGCATTCCGTGAATGCGCGCCTCTTCCGCGCCGATGATGCGGACGACTTGCAATGCCTGCGTCTTAATTTGCTCCGCTATCGTGCTATCGCGAATGGCACGCTCGATTTCCGGCAACGGCCGGGCGTGCGGCTGCGGGCCGACGATGACATCCACTTTTGTTGCTGTGAATCCATTTTTATCAACGCGCTTCGTTTCGAGCTTCCAGCCGCTGATGGGAAGTTTGCCGAGTTCACCGCGCAGCCAGTCTGCATCCAGTCCAGCATCGATCAATGCACCGAGGATCATGTCGCCGGAAGCGCCGGCAATGCAGTCGAAGTAGAGTGTTTTCATTTGAGTTTAGTAGCAGCCGACGTGAGGAGGCTCAAATGTTATCGGGCGGACATCACGTTTTGTGAAAATGGTTCCACGTAGCTATGATTGCGAAGTTCACTAATATCCATGCGGCAGGTGGCAAAACGAGTGATGCGGTTCCTGCGAGGCAAGTCTTGAGGTATCCTTGGGGCGAGTTGTTATTCTCGTGTCGAGAGAGAGCTTTGCGAGAGGCGCTCCATATTCTAAGCACAATAGCGATGTCAACTGCGAGCCAAAGAATACCCAGCAGCGTGTCGACACCACTATTGAAAATGATCCAAAAAGGCCCAATCAAAGAAAAATAGATGGAAATAGTAACAATAAATACCAAATCGTTTTGGGCCGATCTCCAGCCTTCAGAGAGAGAAGCAATCATGACAGTCATCCTAGATTGAGCGGTAGATAATTAGAGCCTCCTCACGTCGGCTGCTACATTCAGCATTCGCAACGCCAGCACAGCAGCGCCAAAACCGTTATCAATATTCACCACACCAATGCCGCCTGAACAGGCGTTCAACATGGCCAACAATGCGGAGAGTCCACCGAAGCTCGCGCCATAGCCGATGCTGGTGGGGACTGCGATCACGGGTGCAGCGACCAGTCCGGCAATTACTCCTGGCAACGCCCCTTCCATGCCGGCGATGGCAATCACAACGCGACTCTCACGAATCAATTCAAGTTTGCCCAACAAACGATGCAAGCCCGCGACGCCGACATCGCGCACGCGCTGCACCGTGGCTCCGGCAAACTCCAGCGTGCCTGCGGCTTCTTCTGCAACTGGCAGATCGGAAGTGCCAGCGCACACGACACACACATTCTCCTGTTTTGAGCGAGGCTCCATGCTACCCAAACTGAACAACAATGAAACAGCGTTGTAACTTCCTTCTGGAAAACACTGACAAAGTGCCGCGCCACTCTCCGCTGAAACTTGTGTGGCCAGCGCGTGACCATGCGCAGCATGCAGAATTGATACCGCCTCCATGATCTGCTGCGTGGTTTTCTGTCGCCCATAAACAACCTCCGGCAGACCAGTGCGAATTTCGCGATGCGTATCCGCCAGAGTTTGCGCCGCCTCGGTGAAAGGAAGCGTGCGCAGCGTTTCGATTGCTGTATCTGGAGCACAGGCTCCGGTCGCCACCTGCTGCAAGAGAGCGCGCAGTGTTTCAGTGTTCATGCTGTAAAATGCTCCACCAACTTTCTCTCGCGAGCGCGCATTGTTTCATTCAGACTGCCATGGCGCAAGCCGTCGAGATCAAGTGCGACATAGGCCCAGCCGAGGGCGCGCAACCCTCCGCTTATCGCCTCACGTTGCTGAAGTGCTGAATCAATTTCTGTATCCGGCACTTCGATGCGAATGACATCCCCGTGATGCCGCGCGCGAAGTTCATGAAAGCCCAGCGAGTGAAGAAGCTCCTCGGCGAGTTCGATTCTCTTGAGGAGATCCGTTGTGATCTGGGTGCCATAAGGAATGCGCGACGAAAGGCACGCCGCAGCTGGCTTGTCCCAGTTCGACAAGCCGAGCGCAAGAGCTGCATCGCGCACATCTTGTTTGGAGAAATCAAGTTCGTTCAATGGACTGCGCACACCGTGCTTGATCGCAGCGGCACGCCCGGGCCGAATATCGAAGGCGTCTTCCGCGTTCATTCCGTCGAGAACATGCGCGATGCCACGCTCATCGGCCATGCAGCGGAGAGTCGCATAGACATGGTTTTTGCAATGGAAGCACCGGTTGGGGGCATTGACGATATATTCCGCGTCATCCGTTTCATTTGTTTCCACCACCTCAATGTTTGCCGCCAGCGAATGCGCCAACGCGAGCGCTTCATGACGTTCGGACTCAGGCAAACTTGGTGAAACGGCGATGACGCCCAGTGCATTCTTTTGCAATACATCCGCCGCCATTTTCAATACCAGACTGCTGTCCACTCCGCCAGAAAACGCGACGATGACGCGTTCCATGCGGGCGAGATATTCGCGGAGGCGCTCCAATTTTTCAGTGAGTTCTGATTGCATGATGGTTCAATTTGCAGCCGTCACTGGCTGCTTGTCCATGAAACTTTTCTGGAATCTCGGCGCGACCAATTTTACAAATTCATCCAGCACCTGTGTCGTCTCGGCATCTGATCGCGGACGTTCGGCCAGTTCTGTTGCAGAAAAATTTTCCCCAGCGAATGCGAGCACGGTGACGTAGGCCCATCGGTGATTGATGCTGCGAACAATATTATCTCGGAGTGTCAGCCAGATGCGCGTGGCATGACTCGGCGTGG
>JAYVQB010000083.1:0-10472 GCA_043757085.1 Verrucomicrobiota bacterium | reverse complement strand
TAAGTTATTCAATCTTTGATGATTGGAGCAAAGGCAGATTCTTCCGCAGGAAAAACAAGTCCGGCGTTGCTTTAGAAGTCGCGTCCTCGCCGCTGGGTGAAACTCTGTAACCCCGGAGCAAGGATGAATTTCCCATGCCCCGATGCGGAGCCGCCATAGACGCTACCCTTGGAGGTTGCGCAGCCCATGATCTGGGTTAAGTCCCGTGATGCCGGAGTTCCATGTGCCCCATAAAGTCAAACGCCCCACTGCCATCACAGTGGGCGATTTCTTTGAAAACAACCACGAGTCGCTCAAAATGCGCCTCCTGAATTCGGACAAAGGATATGCGCGCAAAATCTCGGAGCCGAGCGTGAATCGCCCCGGTCTGGCGCTGGCTGGCTTTCACAGCTACTTCGCCTACAAGCGCGTGCAGGTGCTGGGCAACTCAGAGGTTTCCTTTTTGCACAGTCTGGAGCCAAGGATTGCGCAGGAGCGATTCTCCAAGCTCTGTTCGTGGGAAATCCCCTGCTTGGTGGTCGCGCGGGAAAAGAGACTGCCGGAGGATTTACTCGACATCGCTGACTCGGCAGGCATCTCGGTATTCCAGTCCAGCATGATGACAATGAAGTATCTCAATGCGGCGACCATCCGGCTCGATTTCGCTTTCTCACCGACAACGAACATTCACGGCTGCCTCGTTGATGTGCAAGGCGTGGGCGTTTTGATTCAAGGGCCGAGCGGCAGCGGCAAAAGTGAAAGCGTGCTCGGCTTGCTGGAGCGCGGGGCGAGCCTAGTGGCGGACGACATGATTCTCTTCCGGCTCATCGAGGAGCGTGAGATTCAAGGCACCTCGCCCGAGCTGGGTCGCAACATGATTGAGGTGCGCGGCATCGGCCTGCTGAATGTGGCCGCGATCTTTGGAGTCGGCTGCGTGCGATTGACCAAGAGGCTCGACCTCGTCATCCAGCTTATGCCCAATCCTGATTTGAGCGAGTTGGAGCGCTTCGATACCTCAGCCCACACGGCGGAGATTTTCGGCAAGCCCGTGCCTCTGCTCAAAGTCCCCGTCATCCCCGGACGGAACATCGCCAGCCTCATCGAAATCGCCGCGCTCAATCACAAGCTCCGCAGCTTCGGCTATCACAGCGCCATCGAATTTAATCAAAGGCTCTTGAAAAAGATGGCAGATGATCAATTAGGATAGATTGCCCAAATCTGAAACGTTTGGCATTTTAATCATCATGACTTGCACCAAAGAATTCAACGTCGTCAACAAGATGGGCATGCACGCCCGTCCGGCGGCGCAATTCGTCAAGCTGGCCAGCAAGTTCAAATGCGAAGTCTGGGTGGAGAAAGACGACGAGCAAGTAAATGGAAAAAGCATCATGGGACTGATGATGCTCGCCGCCGGTCAGGGTGCCAAGCTCATCCTCACCACCGACGGGCTGGATGCGGAGTCGGCCCTGCAGGAACTTGGTCAACTTATTCAGTGCGGGTTTGACGACGGCGAGTGAACCTGATTCATTGAAATCAGGCCAACGCCCGTCCGCACCTCCAGACAGGCCGCGCAAGCCCCTGCTCTGTTCCCTTAATTCACGCCCAGACATCCATGCCCAAAACCTCGTCCCATAAGCCTGAAAAAATTCTCCAGGGCACTCCAGTCTCCGGTGGTGTGGTTCGGGGAATCGTCCGGCTGATCGGCAGCAATTTCGATGAGCCTGCGCCGCGTCACATCACCGCCAAGGAAGTCGATGCCGAATTGAAACGCTTCCATGTCGCCCTCGGCGGTGCACGAAATGAGTTGCAGGATCTGATCAAAGAACTCGACGGGAAGACCGAGAAGAACGCCCGGGAGATTCTGGAGATGCACGTCATGGTGCTGGATGACCCCCATGTGAATCATCAGGTCGAGGCCCGCATCCGTGACAAGCACGACTGCGTGGAAACGGCCTATCATCGCATCGTCCGAGAATGCATGGATGCCTTTCACCGGATCCCCGACGCCTATCTGCGCGAGCGGGCGCTGGACATCAAAGACGTGGCCCAGCGCGTCCTGCGTCTGCTTCGCGGTGAGGCCGAGACCCGTGATCAAAGCAACAACGCACCCTTCATCTGTGTCGCCCATGATCTGACGCCCGGAGAGACTGTGCACATGAAGCGGGACCATGTCCTCGGCTTTGCCGTTGAACTCGGCAGCAAGACCTCGCACACCGCCATCATGGCCCGTTCACTGGGCCTTCCTGCCGTGGTGCGTTTGCACCGGCTCTTTGAGGAATTGCACAATGGCGACGAGATTCTTCTCGATGGCGATGAGGGCCTAGTCATCATTCATCCGGGCGAAAAAACTCTCGCCGACTACCGCGCTCGCGAGCGTGAAGCAGAACGGCGTGAGTCCAAGCTGCTCGCCGACAGCGACGAACCCGCCATCACCCGGGACGGAACCCGCATCACAGTCGCAGCCAATGCCGAGTTTGTGGAAGAACTGCCACATATCAGGGAGTGCGGGGCCGAGGGCATCGGACTGTTCCGCACCGAGTTCATCCACTTGGAGAATCCTGATGTGACCGAGAGCGAACTCGCGGATATTTACTCGCGCGTCGTCGAAGGCGCAGCACCGCACACTGTAATTTTCCGCACGCTCGATCTCGGCGGCGACAAGCTCGATCCTGATCGTGATGAAGTGGAACAGAATCCATTCCTCGGCTGGCGCGGCATCCGGGTATCACTTGCCAAGCACGATCTGTTCAAGCGCCAGTTGCGCGCCATCCTCCGCGCCGGGGTGCATGGACCTGTGGGCATCATGTATCCCATGATCTCCGGCGTGCATGAAGTCGTGGAGGCCAATCGTCTTCTGGCCGAGTGCCGCACCGAGTTGCATGCCGCTCATGTGCCAGTGCCAGAGCGCGTGCAAGTCGGCGCCATGATTGAAATCCCCAGCGCCGCCGCCATCGCCGATCTGCTCGCGCCGCATGTCGATTTCTTTAGCATCGGCACCAATGACCTCACGCAATACACCCTGGCCGTGGATCGCGTGAACGAGCGCGTCGCCGACCTTTATCAACCCACGCATCCCGCTGTTTTGCGCCTCATAAAAATGGTCGTCGGTGCCGCACATCACGCAGGCATCTGGGCCGGTCTCTGCGGCGAAATGGCGGGCGACATCTCGCTCACTCCCCTGCTCATCGGCCTCGGCCTGGATGAACTCAGCGCGGCCACCAGCCAGGTCGCGAAGATCAAACACGCCATCCGCAATCTGGACACCGTGCAGTGCCAGCAGCTTGTAGAGCAAGCCCTTCACGAATCCGACTCCGCAGAAATCCAGCGGCTCTCGCAGGAGTTCGCGATGCGCAACTATGCGGACTTGTTCGAAGATTGAGCACACTGTGGGGTTGTGTTGGGGGCTGCTAGCCCTCTCATGAGTGAGGGCTAGCAGCCCCTAACACTCACAACTTAGCAAGTTGCACGAATCTCACTTCCCCGGCTTCGCATACCCGTCCTTCAGCGTCACCACGCGATTGAATACGGGCTTGCCGGGCAGCGAATCTTTCGTATCCGCGATGAAGTAACCCACGCGAACGAATTGGCAGAGATCACCGGGATTGGCTACGGCTAGCGACGGCTCCAGCAAGACGTCTTCGATGATTTCCAAGGATTGCGGATTGATGAACTGGGTGAAGTCGCCATCTTCGCCTGCGGCGGCATCGGGATTGTCCACGCTGAAAAGACGGTCATACAAGCGCACGGTCGCCCTTAGTGCATGTCGCGCAGAGACCCAATGCACCGCTGCTTTTGATTTGGGACCATCGGGCGCACTCTGACCGTGGCGGGTGGCTTCATCATAGGTGCAGCGCAATTCGATGACTTCGCCCTCTGCGTTCTTCACAATCTTCGTGCAGGTCACGCAGAACGCATTCGTCAGGCGCACATAGGAATTCTCCGTGAACCGACGCCAGCCTTTCGGCGGGACTTCGGCAAAGTCATCGCGTTCGATGAAGACCTCGCGGCAGAGCGGAACTAGGCGCATCCCGCCATCTGGATCTTCCGGATTGTTCGGCACTTCGACTTCTTCAACCTTGTCTTCGGGATAGTTCTCGATGACCAGCTTCAAAGGCCGCAGCACCGCCATGCGACGCTGTGCAGTTTTGTTCAAGTCATCACGCACGGCGTTCTCCAGCACGCCCATATCGGTTTGAGCATTGAACTTGGTGACACCGACGCCTTTGCAAAAATTTCGCACAGCCTCCGGTGTGTAGCCGCGACGCCGAATGCCGCTGAGCGTGGGCATTCGCGGATCGTCCCAACCGCTGGCGTGACCTTCTTTGACCAGTCGCAAGAGCTTGCGTTTGCTCATCACTGTCCAGTTCAGATTCAACCGGGAAAACTCGCGCTGAATGGGCCGGCTTGGAAGTCCATCTACATTCTCGACCAGCCAATCATAAAGCGGGCGATGATCCTCAAACTCCAGCGTGCAAATCGAATGCGTGATGCCTTCAATCGCATCGCTCAGCGGATGCGCATAATCATACATCGGATAGATGCACCAGGCATTTCCCGTGCGGTGATGCTCCGCGTGCATGATGCGGTAGATGACCGGATCGCGCATGTTCAAGTTCGGATGCGTCATGTCAATCTTCGCCCGAAGAGTGCGCGCGCCATCGGCGAATTCACCGGCTTTCATGCGGCGAAACAAATCCAGATTTTCTTCCATGCTACGATCAAAAAACGGGCTGGGCCTGCCAGGTTCCGTGAGCGTGCCGCGATGCTGCCGCATTTGCTCGGCATTTAGATCGCAGACGAAGGCCAGTCCCTTGCCGATGAGTTGTTCCGCGAATTCATACAACCTTGAAAAATAGTCGCTCGCGTAAAAAAGATTCTGGCCCCAGTCAAAGCCGAGCCATTTCACATCCTCCATGATGGAGTCCACATATTCGGTCTCCTCCTTGGTGGGATTGGTATCATCAAAGCGCAGATGGCAGCGCGCATTGGGCGCATTTTCCTGGGCGATGCCGAAGTTCAGGCAGATGGACTTCGCGTGGCCGATGTGCAGATAGCCGTTTGGCTCCGGCGGGAAACGGGTGACGACCATGCCGCCGTTCTTTCCGGCGCGAACATCGTTGGCGATGATCTCGCGGATGAAGTCAAGACGCGGGGCGGGTGCAGAAGTGGAATCAGTCATGATGGAGGTAGCAGGAATCGAAAGCGGGCAAATTGCGCGTGGTGCGCTAAACTACAAATCCCAAAATTCAAAACACGAAGAGATGACGGTTGGGCGACGAAGGTATAGTCTCATCCATGCCAGCAAAACAGGTATTTTACTCAGGGCGCGTTCAAGGAGTGGGTTTCCGCTACGCAGTGAAAAGAATCGCGTCGGGATTCGAAGTCACAGGCTGGGTGCGGAATCTGCCGGATGGCCGAGTCGAACTGCAGGCCATGTCAGAAGAGGCTGAAGAGTTGCAGGCGTTTCTGGATGCGGTTCAAGAAAGCTCCCTGCGCGGAAACATCCGGGAGGTCACGGCGCAAGTCATTCCCCCGCTCGCTGGCGTGCGTGGATTTAGCATCGTAAGCTAGGGGCTGTTCATGCTATGTTCCATTCATTCAGTGAATGATGGCGGAACCATCTAAGCTTGTAGCGAGGGGTCGAGCGAAGCGATACCCCTCGAACAAGGTTTTAGCGTTCACTCATCGCGGAGCGATGACAGCCGTTCCGGTGGCCCAGCCGCGCTGGCTGGCATCGCTCCGCGATGCAAGGGAACCAGCCTATTCACGAGGGGTATCGCTCACGCTCAACCCCTCGCTACAGGCTTTTATCGCTCCGCGATAATCAACTAGACGCTTAAGCAAAGTGTGAAGATGTTCTAAGTTCGCGCATTATCTGCGGGCCGGGTTGCAAAAACCCGCTCCCGCACTTCTATTCGTCCTCTCCCCCACCCCATCATGCCCCGTGAGATAGACAACAAGAACCTCGCATCGCCCGCCGTTACCGTGGAAAATCTGACGAAGATTTTCAAAGGCGCGATGGGCCGCAAGCCGCTGACCGCAGTGAGCGAACTGTCGTTCACGGTGAAGCGCGGCGAGGTCTATGGCCTGATCGGGCCGAACGGCTGCGGCAAGTCCACAACGATGAAAGTGATGCTGGGCTTGCTGCTTCCTACCATTGGTAAGGCGAGCATCTTTGGCCGCGACAGCTCTGAAGTGGCCAGCCGTCACGATGTTGGCTTCCTTCCCGAGAATCCTTATTTCTACAAACATCTCACGGGGCGCGAGACGCTGCATTTTTTCGGAAAACTCTGCGGCTTGAGCGGTTCTGATTTGCGCGACCGCAGCGCGGCGATGCTGAAACTGACGGGCTTGGAGAACGCCGCCGAAAGGCGCGTGGGCGGTTACTCGAAGGGAATGCTCCAGCGCATCGGACTGGCGCAGGCGCTGATCCATGAGCCACGGTTGCTGATTCTCGATGAGCCGACGGCGGGCGTTGACCCTGCGGGATCGCGGCGCATTCGCGATCTCATTTTAGAATTGAAAGAACGCGGCATCACCATTGTCGTCACCTCGCATTTGCTGGAGCAAATGCAGGAAGTGTGTGATCGCGTGGGCATCATGTCACAGGGGCGCATGGTGCGGGAAGGACGTCTGGAGGATTTGATCTCGGTCGAGAATCAAACTGAAATCATTCTGGAAGACGCCACGCCGGAACAACTCGAACAAATCCGCGCGCTAATCAATGGAGCGGGCGGCTCCACAAAACTGGTCTCGCTGGGCAAACCGCGCACCACCTTGGAACGGCTGTTCTTGGAAACCACTGTCCAAACGGGAGAAGGAGAATAAATGAGCGCAAATGTTGTCACAGAAAATTCCATGAAAGGCTACCAAGCATTTTCCCTGTCGCGCATTTGGACCATTGCCACAAACACCGTGACGCAATTGCTGCGCATGAAGATTCTCGCGTTTCTCGTGGTCTTCGCGATCATCGTCGTCGCGGCAGCGTTTGCATTTCCCACGATGAGTCCCGAGCAGCAGCTCAAGTTGCTCAAGGATGTGGTCTTCGGTGCGCTCCAGATATTCTCCATTGTCATCGCAATCGCGGCGACTGCGCTGTTGCTGCCGCGTGATGTGGAAGATCGCACGCTCTATACGATCTTGAGCAAGCCAGTGCCACGGCACGAATATCTCGTCGGGAAACTGCTCGGCGTTCTGCTGCTCATTGGCGGAGGCTTGTTCATCATGGACATCTTTTTTTGCGGGGTCGTCTGGCTCAAGCAATGGATGATCACCGCGCAGCAAATCGCTGCCTTGCAGTCGGAGCAAAACGCCACACCGGAAAATATCGCCGCCGTCACGGATTACATCGCCAGGCAGGGGCTTTCATGGAACCTCCACGCTGGCGTCTGGTGTGTCTTTCTCAAAGCGGCAGTCGTTACCTCGCTGGCACTGCTGATGTCGTGCGTTGCTTCCTCCACGCTGTTCACCATCATCGTGAGCTTTTGCTTCACCATCGTCGGTCATGGCGAGGGACTGCTTCGGAGCTATCTGCTCAAGTCGCTCGCAATAACATGGAAGAAGATTCTGTCCTTTCTGCTGGCCGTCATTTGTCCCGACCTCACGCTGTTCGACGAAGTGCAGGCCGTGATCGACGGCAATGCCATTCCACTGAGCACACTCGGCCAGATCACTGGCTTTGCCTTGCTCTATATCGTGCTCTACACGGCAGTGGCGCATTTGATCTTCTCGGAGAAAGAGCTTTGAGAGTAAAACCAGGAATGAGAACCACGAATGGACACGAATGCACACAAATTAAATGATATGAAAAGATTGTCAGATTCATTCAGAGGGTGAGCGCAGTTTATCCACAAACTACTTATCATTAGTTTTTATTCGTGCCTATTCGTGCCTATTCGTGCCTATTCGTGTCCATTCGTGGTTAAATTTTTCTTTCTAAGTTGATCCCATGAATCGCAAGCTCGCCGCCATCGCCCTTTTCGCAGTCGTCGGTATCGCGAAACTCCCGCTGGAGCAGCGTCTCTCGGATAATCTTCATGCGAAGGGTCTGCTGGAAGAACCAGTCGGAATTGATATGCGCGAGAACCTCGGCCAGATGGGTTTCGCCGCTTCTCTCGGTGGGCTGCGATCATTGGTGGCCAGCATCACTTATCTTCAGGCTTATGCGGCCTTCGAAGATGTTGATTGGGGAAAAGTAGATTCGTTGATGACCATCACCACGCGATTGCAGCCGCGCGAAGCCACTTACTGGGACGACGCCGCATGGCATCAGGGCTGGAACGCGGCGTCGCATTATCTGCGGGACGAAAATCTGAGGGCGGCACTGCGGAACAAGCTCTTCCGTGACCATGTGGAGCGCGGAATCGAGATCGTGAAAGAGGGACTGCGCTTCCTGCCGAATAATAAGAAACTGCTGGTGCGACTCGGCGATCTTTATTACGACCGCAAACCTGATCCCGCGAAAGCAGCGGAAGCTTATCTGGCGGCCTACGCTCAGGGTGCATTGCGATTCTACGAGCGCAAAGCGGCCTATGAGCTCGTCAAGGTCAATGACCGCGCCGCATGGGAACGCGCTTACACGATTCTGAAAAAGAACTATGACGACGATCTGGACACGCCCAGCGTAATGACCAATCTCCCTATCCTAGAAGCACGGCTCGGCATCCCCCAGGAAAAGCGCGTCAAGCCGGGCCGAGGCAAGATGCCGGATGTGACGAAGAATCGGCTGCAAAAACCGTCGGCGAAGTGACGTAGCGAAGCGTTATACCACATGAAGCTGGAAAGCGGACGATACGAGAATGGTGCGCATCAGTTCAAGGAGCGGCGCGTTTCCTTACCGCCGACCGTTTCGACCGCGATAGCGGCACTCTTTGATCTTCCTCTCACCGCTACGGCTCTGAGCTACGAGCTACGATTTTTCCCGCTGCGCGGCAGTGTTTTGACGGCGGTTGGGAAACGCGCCGTTCCTTGCAGCAAAAGCATCACATCCTTTTTGTCTTGCAACGCGCATTGCGCGGCCTATAAACAACGTTCCACAGCACTCATTCTGAGATCGCTTCCAACCTTCATTTACAATTCCTTATGGGCCACATCTATAACAACATCGTCGAAACTGTGGGTCGCACCCCACTGGTCAAACTCAACCGTGTCGCTGCGCATGTGGATGCCACCGTCGCGCTCAAATGCGAATTCTTCAATCCTCTCGGCTCCGTAAAAGACCGTATCGGGATGGCGATGATCGAGGATGCGGAGAAACGCGGCATCTTAAAGAAAGACACCACCATCGTGGAACCCACTAGCGGAAACACCGGAATCGCGCTGGCATTTGTCGCAGCAGCGAAGGGATACAAACTCATCCTCACGATGCCCGAAACTATGTCCCTAGAACGCCGCACCTTGCTGGCACTGCTCGGTGCCGACCTCGTTCTCACACCCGGCCCGCAGGGTATGAAGGGCGCGATCGCCAAGGCTGAGGAGATCGTAAAAAACACGCCCGGCGCATGGATGCCACAACAGTTCGAGAATCCCGCCAATCCGGAGATTCACAAGAAGACCACCGCTGAAGAAATCTGGGCGGATACTGATGGTAAAGTGGACTTCGTCGTCGCAGCCGTCGGCACCGGCGGAACGATCACCGGATGCGTGGAAGTCATCAAGGCCCGCAAGCCCAGCTTCCAAGCCATCGCCGTGGAGCCTGAGGCATCGCCCGTCATTTCGCAGACGCTCGCGGGCGAACCTGTGCAGCCTGGCCCGCACAAAATTCAAGGAACTGGCGCGGGCTTCGTGCCGAAGAATCTACACCTCAAGGACAGCAACGGCCAACCCCAGATTGTCGAGTGCATCAAAGTCTCCAATGACGACGCCTTCGCCATGGCCCGCAGGCTCGCGAAAGAAGAAGGCATCCTCGTCGGCATCAGCACCGGCGCCAATGTGGTCGCCGCCTTGCAAGTCGCCGCCCGCCCAGAAAACAAAGGCAAGCTCATTGTGACCATTGCCTGCTCCACTGGCGAGCGCTACCTTTCCACCGCACTGGCCGACGAAGCGCGCGCCAAAGTTGGAGCCTGATCACTGCGAAAAAACGAATCACCTATGTCTGAAACCCTTCCCGCCACCGCACCTGCTGCGTCGCACCCCAACGAAAGCAAAACCGAACAGTTTCTCGATAAGAATTTCAAGACCATCATGCTGGGCTTGGCGCTTCTTGCCGTCGTCCTTCTGGCCTTGGGAGTAAGGCGCTACTTCAGCCACCAGACCGAAGTGGAGGCTTCTGAAAGGTTCACTTCCGCGACCAATGTGGCGGATTGTGATTTTGTCATTCAGAAATACTCCGGCAGCATCGCCGCAGGAAATGCGATGCTGATGAAAGCCGGTTTGCTCTGGGATCAGGGCAAGAAGGAATCTTCCATCGGTGTGCTTCAGGAGTTCGTAAAAAATTCCAACTCGCACTCATTGCATGCCCAAACACTGCTGGCTCTGGCCTCAAAGCAAGCTGC
>JAYVQB010000082.1:0-10521 GCA_043757085.1 Verrucomicrobiota bacterium | reverse complement strand
GTGCCGGGCGGCGGCATGGTTTCGAGATAACCGCTGACATAACGCGCGGGCAAACCGATGGAGCGCAGGCACGCGATCATCACTTGCGCGAAATCCTGGCACACGCCGCGCCGTTTTTCAAAGACGCGCTCGATGGGCGTGGCGACATCGGTGGCTGCGGGATCGAAGATGAAATCGCGATGGATACGGCTGTTCAAATCACACACGCCCGCAAGGATGGGGCGCATGGCGGGGAATGATTGCTTTGCGTATTCGGCGAATATTTTTTCCGGCTTGATCAACTGCGACGCAAAAATAAATTCTCCGGCGGCGGTCGCGGAATTAAAACGATCCGCACGACAGGCATCGCGCACCGTTTCCCACGCAGGCGAGGCGGCAGGATCGGGCGGAGGTGCGGGCGTGATTTCCACCAGGCTGCGGCTGATCACTTCCAGCCGTTCATGTGCGCCTTCGATTTCAAAATACACCGTGCCATTGCCGAAGTAATCCGTGCGCGCCGCGCGTTCTCCCGGCTCGGGAAAGATATGCATCTCATGCCACGGACACGCTTGGGATGGAAGGGCGCGAGGCGCGAGCCGCGCAAGGTAATGACTTACCGTGACCGGGCTGTCATAAGTATAAGTCGTGCGATGAGTGATGCGGTAGCGCATAAGTTCAATGCTCACGCCGAGTGGCGTGGCTGAAGTAATGACTGGATAACTGGTCGGATAGTTTTTCCAGATTGTCACAAAGACGCGCGCAGAGATTGGTGACGAAGTTTCGCGATTCATCGCTGGACTCCATGAGAGCGGCCAGATTCAGGCTGGCGAGATCGGATTGCAGAGCGTCGGCCAGTTCTTTTTCCGAGGCGGAGAATGTCGCGCCGGGACTTTGCTGCAACTGCGCCACCTGCCTTCCGAGTGCGTGTAGCTGGAAGCCGGCGGAGCGCGGATTCATTTCATTCAGCATTAGCAAATCCAATACTGGGGCCAGCACCGGCCGCGCAAAGTGAAGCCGGCGATAAGTCATGCTGCTGTCGCAAATTTCCAACATCGGCGAGAGCACGCTTTCATCGGCGGAAGAGACCGTCGCGCCCGCGAGAGTGAACACGCCCAGTGCGCGCTCCAGCCGCCGTCCGATTTCCAGAAAGCGCCAGCCGTGCCCCCGCGTCATGTTTTCCAATTGCATCCCGCTGAACGCGGCGAGGTCGAGCACGAGCGAGTCGAGCATGGCCAGCGCATCGGGGACGAACCATTGTTTCGTCGTGAGCTTCGCATCGCGTTCCAGACGGTTGAGCAGCCGCCACATGTCATCAGACAATCGGTCGCGCGCAGCAGCGGCATTGAAGCGCACGCGCTTGAGCAGATCGCGGATGCCGCCTTCTTTTTTGGGATCCTCCACGATCTTGCGGGCCATGGTGCGGATGGAATTGAAGTCATTGGATTTCGTCGGCTCGGGATCAAGCTTCAACGTATCGAGTAATTTCACGCAGGCATTGAGTTCGCGACTTTGCAGATCGGAGCCTTCGCCTGTGAGCCGTTGCAACATCGTGCGCAGAACGCGCACCGTTTGCTCCAGTCGCTCGACGTAACGGCCCAGCCAGAACAGATGATCGGCCACGCGGCTGGGCACGCCACCGGGTGGTCGCGCGGGGCGGATCACAACGGGCTGTGAGGGTAGCAGTGTGATTTGTTCGACTTCGCCGTCTGTCAGAACCCAGGTGTCCTTGCTGATGCCGCCGCTTTGCATCGTGACCACGAGTCCGCGAGATGCGGGACTGACGCGCGTGAGGCCACCTTGCATCACGGTATATTTTTCTCGCGATGCATTGGTAAACGTCCGCCATACCAGCGAGCGCGGCTGCAAGGCACCGTCCACATAAGCAGGCGTGGTCGAGAGATTCAAGACCTCCTGCGCGACCCAGTTATGCGGCTTGGCGCGGATTTGATCCAGCAATTCGGCGCGCTTCCGGGAGTCGGTCTCGGCGATGAAAATCGGCTCGCGCGTGCCGCTGGAGAACGCGGGCTTCACCACCCAGCGTTCGGGATCGGACAGAACCATTTGCAGCTCGCGCTCCTGTCCGCACCACCAAGTCGGCACACTGGGCAGCAGTAATTCCTCGCCGAGAAGATGGCGGCACAAGCCGGGGAGGAAAGGGTGAATCGCGGGCGTCTCGATGACTCCGGTGCCGAGGCCGTTGACGATGGAGACATTGCCTGAGCGCCATGCTTCCACCAGACCGGGCACGCCGAGCAGCGCATCGGAGCGAAGTTCCAATGGATCACAAAATGTGTCATCCACGCGGCGCACGATGACATCCACACGGCGCAAACCTTCGAGCGTTTTCAAGTGAACACGCCGGTCGCGCACCGTGAGGTCTGCGCCTTCCACGAGCGGGTAGCCGAGATAGCGGGCCTTGAAGGCTTGCTCGAAATAAGTCTCGTTATATGGCCCCGGCGAATGCAGCACCACGGAGGGCGTGCCGCGACGCGAAGGCGCGAGGGCGCGGAAACTCTCGCGCTCCGCCTCGAAGAATCCCGCGAGCCGTTGCACGCGACAGGCACTGAATTCATCGGGGAATATGTTCGAGAGAATAATGCGATTCTCCAAAGTGTAACCCTTGCCCGATGGAGCCTGAGTGCGGTCAGCAAGCACCATCCACGCGCCGTTGGAATTGCGCACAAGATCGCTGCCCATCGTCACCAGAAAATTTCCGCCGGGCGGCGTGATGCTTTGCACGGGTCGGAGATAACCGGGATTGGAAAAAATTAGCGATGGAGGGAGCCGACCTTCGCTCAACAAACGTTGCGGGCCATAGATGTCCGCGAGCACGAGATTGAGCAACCGCGCCCGCTGAGCCAGACCTGCGGCGATCTTACGCCAGTCATCGGGCGCGACGATGAACGGCATCAAGTCCAGTGCCCACTGACGCACGGTGCCGCTGGCATCATCGTAGAAATTGTAAGTCACCCCGTGGTCGCGTAGCATTCGCTGGATGGTCTCATGCCGTCCGCGCAGTTCTGGCGCGGCGTGTTGCGCCAGCATTTGTCCGAACAATTTCCAATGAGGCCGCAATTCGCCGTTGCGCTCCATCATCTCGTCATAGACGCCCGGCTCAGGCCGGTAGCCGTCCAGCAAATTTTTCTCCAGCGGCATGATTGCCGCAGAAGTAGAAGTTGAAGGAGAGGTCGCGAGAAACTGCTGCATGATCTTGGGCGCGCGGTTGCGGCGTCGGTGACGAAACAACTCCGTGGACTACATGTTTTATACGCGCAAGTCGAGTGTGAAGGGAAACTCGCGATTTCGCTCCTCCGGCGGCAGGCTGATTCTGCCCGGCGTGTGGCCCATCGGGAAGAAGCGCGCGAGGCGGCGACTCTCGGCTTCGTAGGAGTTGACCGGGAATTTTTCATGACTCAACCCGCCGGGATGCGCGACGTGATACGTGCAGGCTCCGAGGCTGCGATTGTTCCAGGTATCAATCAAATCAAACACCAGCGGCGCATGAACGGGAATGGTTGGTTGCAAACAATTCGGCGGCTGCCACGCGCGATAGCGAATGCCGGCGACATATTCGCCGACGGTTCCGGTGGGATGCAGCGGCACGCGGCGTCCGTTGCAAGTCACGACAAAACGCGGGTCGATCATGCCGTTCACTTTCACCTGCACACGTTCCAACGAGCTGTCCACATAACGCACCGTGGCACCGGCGGCAGAGTCTTCGCCGAGCACATGCCAAGGTTCGAGCGCGGTGCGAATTTCCAAATTTACCCCACGCTGCACGAGACTACCGATGGCCGGGAAGCGGAATTCAAAGTGAGGCGCGAACCACTCCGGTTTGATCTCGTGCCCGTGATCCGTCATGTCTTCCAGCACATCGACAAAATCCTCCCAGACAAAGTGCGGCAGCAAAAAACGATCGTGCAATTCCGTGTCCCAGCGCACCAGCGGTTGATGATAAGGCTGTCTCCAGAAACGCGCGATGGCCGCGCGCAACAGAACATGTTGCGCCAGACTCATGCGCGAGTGCGGCGGCATTTCAAACGAGCGCAGTTCCACGAGTCCAAGCCGTCCGCTGGAGGTGTCGGGTGAGAAAAGTTTATCAATGCAGAACTCCGCGCGATGCGTGTTTCCCGTCACATCAATCAGCAAATTGCGGAAGACGCGATCCACCAGCCACGGCGGCACATCTTGGTGATCGGGAATTTGTTTGAAGGCAATCTCCAGTTCATAGATCGCATCGTTGCGCGCTTCATCCACGCGCGGATGCTGGCTGGTCGGGCCAATGAAAAGTCCGCTAAAGAGATAACTCAGCGAAGGATGATTGTGCCAGTAGGCGAGCAGCGAGCGCAGCAGATCAGGTCGGCGCAACAGTGGTGAGTCGGCTGGCGTGGCTCCGCCAAAGACAATGTGATTGCCGCCGCCCGTGCCGGTGTGGCGACCGTCGAGCATGAATTTCTCCGTGCCCAATCGCGTGAGCCGCGCTTCTTCATAGAGCGTGGTGGTGTTATGCACGAGATCGTCCCATGAATGCGCCGGATGCATGTTGACCTCGATGACGCCGGGATCGGGCGTGACCTTGATGACCCTGATGCGCGGATCGTGCGGTGGCGGTTCGCCTTCGATGATGACTGGCATCTCCAACGCGGCTGCGGTGTCTTCGATGGCCGATACTAGATCGAGATAATCTTCCACCTCTTCCACGGGCGGCATGAAAATGTGTAAGCGTCCCTCGCGTGGTTCGAAGCACATCGCGGTGCGTATTACTTTGGAAGCAGACTCGCCGTGTGCGGGCGGCACTTCGCCGCGCGGCTCCGGTTTGTGTTGAGCAACGGGAAGCGGATCATCCGACTCGCGCAATGTATTGGCGACTGCGCGGATAAAATTTTGCCGACTCTGCGAACGTGGCGGCAGCGGAGATTTTTCTTCTGCGGGATCGCGCGGATAAATCCACGGATAATCTTTCTCCGCCACCCACGGCAACGAACTCAGCGGCAGTCGCAGCCCCATCGGTGAGTCGCCCGGCGTGAGATACAATGTTTCATCGCGCAGATACCAAGAGCCTGTCTGCCAGCGCAGTTCACCATTGAGCCAGCCGCGTTTGATCGGCAGCGCGTAGCCCGTGATTTCTCCGAGGCCGCGCTGAAAGATGTGCGCGAGGCGTTTGCGCTCCTGCTCATCCTTCAGATTGGATTCCAGCGGATCAACATTGGAAGGCAATCGGCGTTCCTTCCAAAGATAATAATAAATGTCCTCGTAACCCGGCGTCAGCGAGCGCGGGTCCGCGCCGAGCGCCGCCGCGAGTGTGAGCGCGAAGAGCTTGGCCTCTTTCGCCGTGTGTCCGTAGTCCTTGGATTCATCGGCGATGAGAGCGTCGTTTTCCCAAACAGGCACACCATCTTTTCTCCAGAAGCAACCCAAGGCCCAGCGCGGAAGTTGTTCGCCGGGATACCATTTGCCCTGACCAAAATGGAGCAGACCGCCGGGGCCGAACTGGGCGCGCAAACGCTTGATGAGTTCGCTGGAGAGCAGGCGCTTATTTGGGCCGACAGCGGCATCATTCCATTCCTCACCATCGGGATCGTCAATGCTGACAAAGGTCGGCTCGCCGCCCATCGTGAGGCGCACATCATGCGCACGCAGATCGGCATCCACTCGGCGACCGGTTTCATCAATCTGTTGCCATTGCTCCTCCGTGTAGGGCTTGGTCACGCGCGGCGATTCATGAACGCGCGTCACCGTCATCTCGAACTCAAACTTGGTCTCGCAAGGTCCCACCATTCCTGAAATGGGAGCCGCGCTCTGCGGATCGGGCGTGGCCGCGAGAGGGATGTGGCCTTCACCTGTGAACAGCCCGGAAGTTGGGTCCAATCCCACCCATCCCGCGCCCGGAAGATATACTTCGCACCATGCGTGCAAATCCGTGAAGTCGCACTCCGCGCCGCTCGATCCATCGAGAGCCTGTTGATCCGGCTTAAGCTGGATCAAATACCCGGAAACAAAGCGCGACGCGAGTCCCAGATACCGCAGCAACTGGCAAAGCAGCCATGCGGAATCACGACACGACCCGCTCATTTTCTCCAGCGTCGCTTCTGGAGTCTGGATGCCCGGCTCCAGCCGGACTAGATAGCGGATGTCCTTCCAGAGTTTCTGGATCAGGGCGACGAGAAAATCAACTGTGCGTGGATTGCCTTCAGCAAATGCAGCGCGTGATGTTATTAAATATTCAGTGAACTTTGGCGTGAGCGGCAGCTTGAGCTGATAAGGGTCAAGCTCATGCGCCAGCACGGGGTCGTAGGTGAATGGAAATTTTTCTGCGTCGGGTTCGAGAAAGAAATCGAAGGCATTGAAGACGGCCATCTCGGCGACGAGATCAACTTCCACGCGCAGCTCGGTCGCCTTTTCGGGAAAGACCAGTCGCGCGAGATAGTTCGATTGCGGGTCTTGTTGCCAGTTGATAAAATGTTTCTCCGGCAGCACTCGTAGCGTGTAGGCGAGGATGGGCGTGCGAGCATGGGGCGCGGGCCTCAACCGCACCACATGCGGAGAGAGCGACACGGGCCGGTCATAAAGATAGCGGGTGACGTGACGGAGGGCGACGTGAATGGGCATGAGGATGGATACGCGCGGGTGTGCACCCTTTACCTAGCAGACGCCGTGCCATGAGCTATGCACCCTTTCCGGGCTTGAGCGCCAAAGCCACGGATTCTAACCGACGCTTTTTTAAATATGATCTGCTTATCTGGCTTAGAAATATTGATCACTGTTTTCCAGTAGCAGTTTTCACATATCAAATTCAAGGCCGACTGGTTCTTTTATTTTGATCTCCCGTGGTATGCTCATGCGCTTTAACCTTTCCTTGTCGCATTCAATTTTTTCTTTGGCAAACTTGGCTATCATTTGGTTGGAACTATTGGCCAGTTCGTTAAGAACGACAGGGAGTCGGGCGGGATGCATTTTGTCGATCAGACTAAGACGAGTTTCAATCAGGGACTTATTGTCTTCCCAGAATGGAAAGGCTGCAAGATGCTTGCTTAGAATCTTTTCCCAAGTTTCCAGAGGAATCTTTTTTAGATATACTTGTTTAGACAACAAAAAGAGCATCGTGCTACTGGCATTCATCCTCATCGATTCGGGGGCATCTTTGGCAGTGCTGATTTGAGCATAGATGTCGAGAGCGGGGCGGAATTGCTTTGCTTGGGGTAGCCCAAAATCTGCGCGGCTTGTAACCAGTGAAGCTTCCATGCAGAGCACAGCCCAACGCAATTCATGTTCCCGGTATAACTTACGGAATTCTGCAATAAGTTTTTCTGCCTCATCAAGATTTCGCTTGTGAATTTCTTCAAACTTCCTTTCATACGACTTGGGATTTCCGAGCACTTCATCAAGTAACTCATCCTGAATTTTATCGACAATTTCTTCGGGTGTCGCCATTTTTGACGCAGAGGTCTTATCGGTGGCCACACAACAAGTCAATGTTGCCACCATGAGAAAGTAGATGAGCAACTGGAGCATTCTCATAGAAAGTAAAATTGTGACGTCCAGAATGACGGGAGAACTGAAGAGCTAATGCTGCAACCGCTGGTCAATACCCTTCTTCTAACTTGAGTGCCGAGCTAAGGTTACTCGGCGAGTAGCTTCTCGATTTTCTTTTCGAGTTCGTCGTCAGGCTCAGTATCCACGACCATTCCCTTTTTGTTGATGAGCCACATGGTTGGGATGCTGTCGATGCCGTATTTTTTCACATAGGGGTTCTCCCAACCCTTGCCGTCGAAATACTGGGGCCAGGGGATTTTCTTGTCCTTGATGACCTTTTTGAGGGCGTCTTCTTCCTCATCGAGAGAGATGCCAATGATCTCCAGACCCTTACCGTGGAGCTTTTCATATGTCGTGATGACATCCGGCAGTTCCTTCATGCAGGGGCCGCACCATGTGGCCCAGAAATCAATGAGCACCACCTTTCCTCGGAGTTTTTCCACATCCACATCAGATCCATCCACGGATTTGAATTTTAACTCCAACGGCTTGCTCATGAGTTCCGCTATCGCCTTGCCGGACTCGATTCTCTCTTTCGCCATCGCGGCGATTTCAGCATTCGTGCTTTTGGCCAGTTCTGCGAGAACAGCCGAAAGCCGAGCCGGTTCGATGCTGGCGATCAGTTCCACTCGGGACTGGATGAGTCCCAGATTGTCCTCGGATTCCGGGAAGGCGGCGAGATGCTCCGCGAGAAGTTTTTCCCATTCGGCCAGTGTCAGCTTTTCGTCTTCCACCTGATCGGAAAGTAGCACGAGTCGCGCGGTGCTGGCATTTTGTCGCAACTCCTTTGGCGCATCCGGGGCCGCAATGACCTTGGCATAAAGTTCAGCGGCGGATTTTGCTCCAGCAGGCTGCGGCAGGCCGAGGGATTCGCGGCCTTCGAGCATGTTGGCCTCATAGCTGAGCACATTCCAGCGCAGCGGATTATCTGGATAGAGCTTGCGGAACTTGGCGATGAGCTGATCTGCGGCGTCGTAAGTGCGAAGCTGAAATTCGGTGTATTCTTTCTGGTCGGGTTGCAGACTCTCAGGCGGTTCCGCATTCATCAAGTCCTCAATTTTCGCAAGAAGTTCTTCCGGTGTGGCAGTCTCGACAGGCTTCACAGCTGGAGTTTCCTTGGGCGCGGCGATGAGTGACAAGGTCGCCGTTGCGAGGAAGGCACAGGTTAGAATGCGGTGGAAAATCATGGGTGAGTTGGATTCCAGAATAGCTGTGATAACGGGGGGCTGACAAGGGCGAGATTCGTCCGGCTGGATTTTGTGGCATGTCAGTTGCAGACCTCGCGCACGGAACCGCCTTCGAGCAGCAATCGGACTTCGCCCAGGGCTTCCGCTTCGCGTCGGGAATGCGTTACATGTAGCACGGTAATCTGGTGCTCGCGTTGCGTGCGTTGCAACAGGGAGATCAGACCGTCCTGAGTATCTTCATCCAGCGAGGAAAGGGGTTCATCAAGAAGAAGCACGGATGGATTGGCCGCAAGTGCGCGAGCCAGCGCGACGCGTTGCTTTTCTCCGCCGGAAAGACCTTGCGGCACGCGATCCAACAGATGCGCGATGCCGGTTTCATCAGCAAGCTGTTGCACGCGTGTGTGAATTTCATCCGCAGGAAAGCGCTTTATCCGCAGCGCAAAACCGATTTGGCCGCGCACGGTCATCGTCGGAAACAGGGCGCCGTCTTGGGGCACATAGCCAAGGCCGCGCGCGCCAGGAGCTAGATTCGTCACATCACGTTCACCGAGAAATATGCGTCCCGATTGCGGACGGCGCAGACCGCAAATGATCTCCAGCAGTGTCGTCTTGCCCGTGCCGGTCTTTCCCATTAGCACCGCATATTTTCCGGCTGGCATGGTGAAAGAAACATTCTCCATGCGGAATGCGGGCGCGTGCCAAGTGATGTTCTCGAGGCGGATCATGCGCGTTCTCCCGTCATGCGAATGGCCATGAGCACGATCATGGAAATCGCGATCATCAATAAGCTGACGGCCACGCCTTGCATCAATTCTCCTGCGCTCCATGCAAGCCACACACTGGTCGGCAGCACCTCGGTCTTCATGCGCGTGGCTCCGGCGAAAACCAAGACTGGGCCGAACTCGCCCAAGCTGCGCGCCCAGGCGATGCTGCCCGCCGCAAACATGCCGCGTCGCGCGGATGGCAGCGTGACATGCCGCACCGCCTGCCATCTGGTGCAGCCCAATGTCATCGCGACTTCCTCGGGGCGCGAAGAAAGATGATCAAACACGCTGCGCATGGTTCGGATGGCGAAAGCCGCCGCGATGACCACCTGCGCCAGCACCACGGCAAGGACGGTGTATGTCACCGGCACCACGGACTCGATACTCTGACCTAGATTAGTTTGGAAGAACATTAGCAGACAAATCCCCACCACCATCGGCGGCAACACAATGGGAATGTCCAGCGCCGCATCCACCAACGCATGTCCGGGGAAGCGGCATCGCGACATGAGATAACCGATAGGCACTGCGATGATGACCGAGAGCAAAGCAGATACCGTGCAAGTGATGAGGCTCAACGCCGTGGAATATTGAATCTCCCGCGACACCAGCACCTTCCAAATCTCTAGCGGCGAGGTGAATGTCGCCGTCGTCACCACCAGCGCGCCCCAGAACGCGAGATATGCCGCGCAGATGAGCGCGAGGATAATCCAGAAGCGGTTGTTCATGGTGGCAGATGACGTGAGGAGGCTCTGATAATGGTGTGCTCGCGGCGGTCAATCGTGTGATTTAAGAGCCTCCTTACGTCGTCTGCTACTTTTTTACAAGCAAGCCTCACTCGCCCGCGAGCTTGAACCCCAGCTTTTTGAAAACGATTCCGCCCTGCTCAGGAGCTGCCAGATACCGCGCGAATTCGAGAGCCGATTCGCTCTGAGTGCTGCATGACAAAACCGCTGCGCTGGCATGATCGAGATGTCGGGAAAGTTCCGGCACTTCCACGGCTTCGAGTCCCTCGAACTGCGGCACGGTGGAGTCCCAGACGAACGCAGCATCCACTG
>JAYVQB010000081.1:0-10542 GCA_043757085.1 Verrucomicrobiota bacterium | reverse complement strand
CCTGCGCACGCGCATCCTTGAAGGAAGTGGCGGGCGATGCCGCGTGCTTTGTCGATCCATGGGACGCCGCCGAGTGCGCAACTGTCCTGCAAACTCTTCGCCATAACACCAGCGAACGATCCGACCGCGTAGCCTCCGGCTTGAATCAGGCGGCTCGATTCTCGTATCCGAAAATGGCTACGGAACTTGCTGCCATCCTGCAAAAAGTCGCCATGGAACCTGCGGAATCCCGCGATCTCAGGACCAAGCTCGCCTGGGAGAAACTGCGTCAAATTCAAACCAGTGAACTGGCTTTCGCCTCGGATGTGACTGCCATGACTCTTGAAATCAAGAATGCCAAAAAGGCGATCAAGGACGCCGCGAAAGCATTGAAAAAATCCGAAAAGGCCCTGCTCGACCTAAAACACAAGGTGAAAGAAGAAAGGAAAAAACGCCGCAAGCCACTGCGGCGGCTCTGGGACAAGCTGCGTGGAAAGCGTTAGCCCCAACTACCCGCAGTTCATGCGAACGATATCTCATCAAGCCCTATGTCCCACAATAGACAAATCATCGCCGACCGGATCGCATACGCAGGAGATCACCCTCTGCGACTGGAACATTATGGCTTCAAAGTATTTTCCCAGTCGGACGAGGATGGCATCATTCACGAAGTGTTCCGGCGCATCGGCACCGAGAGCGAAATCTTCGTCGATTTCGGCGCTGAAAGTGGAGTTGAAAATAACTCACGCTATCTGCTGGAACAGGGTTGGCGCGGACTCTGGATCGAGGCCATGCCTGAATATGCTCCGATTATCCGCGAGGGTCAGAAGCGCTTCCTCGCATCCGGCCAGTTGAAGTTTGTAGATGCCGCTGTGAATGCAGAGAACATCAACGATCTCATCCGAGGTGCGGGAATCACAGGTGAGATCGATTTCCTCTCCATCGACATCGACGGGAATGATTACCATGTTTTCGACGCAATCAATGTCATCCGCCCGCGCGTCGTCTGTCTGGAACACAATCAATCACATGAGCCCCCAGCGGATTGGGTGATGCCATACAACCCGCAGCACCGCTGGTCGGGAGATGCCCACTACGGCGCATCCATCGTGGCCCTTGAGCGGCTTGCGCGCTCAAAGGGCTACACTCTTGTCGGATGCAGCCTCTACTCGCCCAACGGATACTATGTCCGCAACGACCTCGTGACTGAAGATCGCTTCAGCGGCCCCACCACAGTGCAGCGCTTTTTCCATCCCTGCGACTACGACAAGATCGTCTCCTTCCCGCGTGACGAGGCCAGATTCAACCACTTCCAAAGTGAAGCCGTAGTCGCCAGTCTAAAAAGCCAGCGCGACAACGCCGAGGAAAAACTCGCCCGCTGCCGGGAGAAAACCGCGACGCTTAAGCAGAAACTTGCTGCTTCAAATCAAAAGCTCGCGGAACGCCGAAAATTCCGATTTTCCAAATGGCTGCCCAAGTGGATGCGTTTTTAGAAATCGCTCCTGTATTGGCACACCCGGCACCCGTGCCTCATACCAATGCAGCGAGGTCAGCGTCCACCATTTCATAGACCACTTCTTCGAAGGTTCGGGTTGGACGCCAGCTAAGCGTGGCATGTATTTTCGTGGGATCACCCTGCAGTGGAACTGGTTCTTCCGCCCGGAAAAACTTCTCCGCACTCACCACATGCTCTTTCCAGTCCAGTCCAGCACGAGCAAAGGCAATCTCGCAGAAATCGCGCACCGAGTGCAACACTCCCGAGGCCACCACAAAATCACGCGCCACATCGTGATTGAGCATCATGTGCATCGCGCGGACGTAGTCCGGCGCGTAACCCCAGTCTCGGCGTGCATCAAGATTTCCAAGTTCGAGTTTTTGCTGCTGCCCTTTCTTAATCCGCGCAACGGCCCGGGTGATCTTCCTGGTGACAAACTCCGGACGGCGGCGGGGACTTTCATGATTGAAAAGAATGCCCGTGCTGCAGAACATTCCATAGGATTCGCGGTAGTTCCGCACGACGTGATGGGAAGTTACCTTGCTGATGCCGTAAGGATTTCTCGGCAAGAACGGTGTCTCTTCATTCTGTGGTGCAACCTTGGGGCGTCCGAACATCTCACTGCTGCCTGCGAAGTAGAACCGGCAGGTTGGCTGTATCTCATGCAACGCCGCCAACAGGTAATGCGTGCCGCTGGTGTTTGCGAAAATGGTGTGAAATCCATCAGCCAAATGCTCGCCGACAAAACTCACCGCGCCCAGATGGTAGCACTCCTTGAATTCCACCTTCGAGATCAACCGATACAATCCATGAAAGCTGTCGAGGCTGACCACATGGAGCGTGCAACGCTCCAGCACGCTTTGCTCCTGCGATGTTTCAAGATTAATCTGACGCACTAGGCCGTGCACCTCATAGCCTAAACTGAGCAATAGTTCGGCCAAATAGGTGCCGTCCTGTCCTGTGATGCCGGTGATTAGCGCGCGTTTCATTTGTGCGTGACGTTGACACACTGTCCACAACACGGCAACATGACGCGTTTCATTTCTGCAAACACGCCAATTCATGAGTTTCCTGCATAGGTTGTTTAATCCCAAAGTGTCCCTGCTACATGCCACTCGTGGCCGGCCACAGCTGGCGCGTGAATGCAGGCAAAAATGGCTGGATGCCGCAGCCAAACCCTATCGAGTGGAACACATTTTTGCCGTGGATGCCGACGACAATCTATCCATAGACCATCTGGCTGATTTGAAACCTCATGTCGTGACGCAGAATGGGGGCGGTTGCGTCGCCGCTTGGAATCTCGCCGCCGCGCACTCCAGCGGAAAAGTCCTCATCCAGCTTTCCGATGACTGGCTGCCGCTGCCGGGCTGGGACGACTTATTGGTGCAGCGGATCGGAAGAGTCAACAAACCCCGCGTCTTGCGCATCAGCGATGGTCATCGCGCGGATGATCTTTTCTGCATGGCCATCCTGACCCACGCGCGAATGAAACAACAGGGCTGGTTCCTTCCTCCGGCTTACACCGGCATATATTCCGACGACGAATTCAGCTTCCGGGCACTCGATGACGGCGTGGTGATAGATGCCAGCGACATCGTTCTCGTCCATCAGCATCCGAACTACGACGAATCCGTTCCGCTCGATGAAACCTACCGACGCCAGAATGACAATGCGCGATACGCCGAAGCCAAGAAAATTTTCCTCGAACGCAACCCGGCTGCCAAAAAACGCTGGTTTGTCAAAGATCACTGGGAGCGCCGCTTCGTGCCCAAGGCAGGTTAGTCAAAAAACGTTACCATGACCGGCATCGCCATCATCACCCGCACAGTTGACCGCCCAGTGTTACTGGAACGCGCTTTGCGCAGCATTCTCGGTCAAACTTTCGCCGACTGGCACTGGGTCGTGGTGGACTCGGGCAAAACGGATACTGTTGAAAAATTGATCCATACTCACGCATCGCAGCTTCAGAGCCGGGTCACGCATCTGCGTTTTGTAAATCCCAAACCCGGCATGAGAGGCGTCCCCATCAATGCAGGGATCAATGCCTCGCAAAGCGAACTCATCACCCTGCTCGATGACGACGACACTTGGGAACCATCATTCCTTGAGAAGATGGTCTCAGCACTTGATTCCAAACCACATCCGAATGCACTCGGTGTTGTCTGTCAGACACGTTGCATTGAGGAGTCCACAGTTGAAGATGGACTTAAAATCTTGCGAACCTATGATTTGAACGCCGATCTCTTCAACCTGACTCTCGGCTCACTGGCGGTGCTCAACCGCTTTTGCACCCACGCCTTTGTCTATGAACGGTCTGCCCTCGACAAGGTGGGGCTTTATCCAGAAGATTACCCGGTTCTCGAAGACTGGCATTTCAATCTGCGTTTTCTTCAGCAGCACGACATTCTCGTTCTGCCGGAAATCCTCACCAACTATCATCTCCGCCCGTCCAACCAAGCAGGCAGCCAGGCCAACTCTCAAACAGCCGAACGCAACGATCACAAATTCCACGAAGCACGGCTTATCAACGAGGCATTGCGCGAAGATCTCCGCACTGGCAAAAACGGTCTCGGCCACCTCCTCTCGCAGGCGGCAGTCTCGCGCTCCATCCTCGATACGCTTCATCGTCACGAAAGCCGATTGAAGGCCATCGGTGACAAAATCGGCAAGATTGACTCACGCACGAAAGATTTGAAGGATCGGTTGATCGGCAAAGTCTGAACCCGTCTGCACATTCTACTTGCCGCGCCACGGCTGCGCTACACTGTTCGCGCGCATGACAGATGCTGGACGGGTATTAATCATCGGAGCCGGAGGCCGCATGGGAGCGAGCCTTGCGCGGCATTGCGCCCGCACTCATGATGTGATCGCCTGGCGTCGCGAGCATCTCGATGTCATGCATCCGGAGCGTGTCCGCCCGGCACTGGAGAACTTGGATTTCAAAACTGTCATCTACACCGCAGGCAACACGAATGTGGATGATTGCGAGATCAATCCCCACTCGGCGGCGATGACCAACACCGAGACTCCGCGCGCGCTGGCCGAAGTCTGCGCTGCAAAAAACGCACGGCTCATCCACATCAGCACCGATTATGTTTTCAATGGAGATGTCCCCTCTCCTCGCAGCGAATGTGACGCCGCAGAGCCAATCAACGTCTATGGCCGCTCCAAGCTCGAAGGCGAGCGCGCGGTGCTGGCGGTCTCATCGGACTTTCTCGTCATCCGCGTCTCCTGGCTCTTCGGCCCTGACAGACCGAGCTTCCCGGACATGATCTTGAAGCAGGCAATGGAACGCGAGCATGTCATCGCCATCGCTGACAAACATGCCTGCCCGACTTACAGCGAGGATCTCGCGCAATGGATCGAACCGATGCTGGACAATCCAAACTACCGGGGCCTGCTTCATCTCAGCAACAGCGGCGCGACCTCCTGGCAGGCTTACGGACAGACCACGCTCGACATCGCAAAACGAATCGGCATCAAGTTAAAGGCACAGGTCGTTGATCCGGTTTCTCGCATTAATTTCCCAAGTTTCAAAGCCTTGCGCCCCGAGTTCACCGCATTCGACACCGCAAAATTTCAGCAACTCAGCGGCATGACCCCGCGCCCGTGGCAGGAAGCCTTGGAGGAATATCTCAGGGGGAAATACGCACCTCGCTAATAACAGTTCAGCAGTCGTAGCAAGGGCAGCTTGCCCTTGCTCGCAATACTGCAAGGGCAAGCTGCCCTTGCTACGACTCCACACCCGGAAGAACTTCCACCACCTCCGCCAGCGGAGTGCCGTTTGCGTGACGCAATTCATTGCAGCGGCCATGCAATGCCTGCCCTTCCCAACCGCCGAGGAGATCAGCCAGACGATGATCGATCACGATGCGGAAATAACCCTTGGGATGGCTGGTGTGCGGCACGTTGAGCTTTTGCAAAACTCCGCCTAGTGGAACCTTGCCTTCCAAGATCAATCGCTGCGCTTCCTCGCTAAATCCATCCAGATGAATTCCGATGGCACCAAACTCCACGGGCGCAGCGTCAGCCTGTCGTTTCAAAACGGAAGCACGCACCAGATAATTTCCCAGTCGCGACCGGGCATGAACATCCAGCGCGATTTCGCTTTTGTGATGCTCCGCAAGACGCGAAGTCATGTCGCTCTCATGCACCAGCAGCCATCGATCTGTCGCGGGCATTTCATCCGGCTGAACAAAAGCGACCTTCAAGTCATTGCTCGAAAGCCCGTAAAAAAATCGCAGCGGCGCTAGGATGTCCAGCTGCGCGTTTTCAATTGCCTGAGCATCGGGGGCTTCGGACATCGGGCGATCAAGTGTAACGGTTCGTGCAATGTTGCGGCATGAAGAATTCCTGCAAAAGCCGGTCCACTTGCAAGAGGCCGTCTCGCGTGAGTTTGATTTCATCATCGCCGAGCACGGCGAATCCTTCACTCTGCATCCATTGCAGTTGCGGAGCAAAACGTGTCAGCACGTCTTCACCGAACTTCTGTTTGTAATAGGACGGCCTCACCGCTCCGAGCTTCATTTTCAAAATGAACTCCCTGACGAATCGCTCATCGGGACTGGTCGCATAGGCGCGATAGATGGCGCTGTCACCGCGTTCGATGGTTTCGATATAAAGCGCGATGTCGGCCTGATTCTGCAAGTGAATGCCGCCGAGATGCCCGAAGGAAGCCACGCCAAGCGGCAGCAAATCTGCGCCATCCCAGAGCGCGTCGCGATAGACGAATTTGATCTTCTTGGGGTCTTTCACCACGGTATAGGCACTGGTCACGGTGTAGCCAGATTTCTCGAACTCATCGAACGCGTAAGAAACCCATTCGCGCTTCGTCTCCCAATCCGCCACCGGTGCCGTGACTTTGCCGTCGGCCTGCATCTGTTTGTAGATGCCAGTATTATACGGCACTTCCATTTGATAAATCGTGACGCAGTCAGGCTGCATCGCGACCGCCTTGGCCACTGCGGTGCGCCACAGTTCCGGCGTGTCATTCATCATTCCGGCAATGAGATCAATATTGATGTGCTCAAACCCGAGTCCGCGCGCAAAGCCATACGCACGATCAATCTCTCCACTGCGATGCGCCCGGCCATTGGACTCCAGAATATAATCGTCAAAATGCTCCACACCCAGGCTCAATCGAGTGACGCCAATCTCGCGGATGGCCTCCAACTTTTTCTCATTCAGCGTGCCGGGTTCCGCCTCGAAGGCGACCTCCTGCGCTTCGTCCCACGGCATCAAATCTTTCATGCGATCCGTCAGTTCATGCAACTGCGGCACGGAAAGATAGGAGGGCGTGCCACCGCCGAAATAGACGAACAGCGGCTTCCGTCCTGCGAGATAGGGACGCTTCGCATAGCGCGTGAACTCCTCCATGCCAGCGTGAATGTAGCGGCGGATTTCCGAAGCGTTCTTGTCGGTATAGACTCGGAAGTAACAGAAGTGGCAACGTTTCCGGCAGAACGGAATGTGGAAATAAACACCCAGTGGCACGTCCTTGGGCGCAGGCGTATCGAGCACCCGCTCCACGGCAAAGACTTGTTCTTTCTGCCAAAATGAAAACGGCGGATAGTTCGCCACGAAGTAATTGCCCACTTCCGTGGCGTGATGTTTTTCCTTTGCGGTTTCGCCCAGATGAGTCAGGGGGATTTCAGCGGTGCTGGACATGGATGAAGGGAGATGGGGATTGGAGAGAATACGAATGAATCTGCGAAGTCATGCAAAAACCCTGCGGAAGTTCACTTCGCCACGCCGTTCCTGAAGCAATAAACGCACCCATCGTCCGCGCCGATGAGAATGCTGTCGCCAGCCACCGCTGGTGCGGATTTCACCGGCGCGCCGATTTCGTAGCGCCAAGACTCGCTGCCGTCGGCCAGATTCGCGGCATAAAAAAATCCGTCATTGCTGCCGAAAATCACATGCGTGTCCGCACAGATGACGGGCGAACTGTCCACATCTCCTCGCGTGCGGAACTCCCATTTCTGGTCGCCCTTCATTCGATCAAGACCATGAACGCGCTTGTCGCGACCACCGGCGATGACCCATTTCTCATTCACTGCCGGGGCCGCATAATAGGGAAAATCCCTCTCGCCATATTCCCAGAGCTGCTTGCCATCGCCGAAAGAAAACGCGGTCACTTTGTTGCCGTAATGGGCGACATAAGCGGTGCCTTTGTCAGCGGCAATGTTGTTCCCGATGTAGCTGCCGACCTCGATCTTCTTGATCTCCTTGCCTGTCTTCACATCCAACACATACAACATTCCATCACAGCCGCCGAAGACGACTTGGTTCTCGTAAATCGCGCAGGCACCATTGACATAGTTCGATGTTTCAAAGTCCCAGAGTTTCGCACCCGTCGCCGCATCTAGGCAGTAGAGACGATTGTCATAGCTCCCGATGAGCACCCGGACTTTGCCCGCCTCATCCGTCCACAAATTAACACCCGCATGAACTTCGCCATCCGTCGCCAATTTCCAGACTTCCTCGCCCGTGTCCGCTTTCCACGCATAAATGAAAGAATCACCGCAGCCCGCGATGACCAGCCCGCCGGTGACTGCCGCGCTGCCCTCGAAGAATCCTTTTTTCTCCACCTGCCAGAGAATTTTTCCCGTAGCCAGATCAAGGCACGCAAATTTTCCATTCTGTGCACCGATATAAACTTTGCCATCATGCGTGATTGGCGTGGCCACCACCCCCTCCCTCTTTGTTTTGTCGCCGACCTGCGTGCTCCATGACAGCTTTAACGGAAACACCAACTTCGTCGCCACGCGCCCCGTCATCGCAGCATCACCGCGAATCAGCGGCCAGTCTTGCGCACCTATTATGCGTGAAAGGAGAAAAATGCTCATGGCCGTGAGCAAAAAATTCTTGGCGGAGGAAACTGGAATCATGGAGCGAGATGTAATCTTAAATCCAGAAATGAAACCACGAATGGACACGAATGAACACTAATAATCAAAGGCTTAATACCCTTACATACAGTGCCCATTACTGGATATTTGCCAGAGGACAGTGAGTATTTTTGTCCGGCTGTCTCCACTGCATTCCGGTTGTGGTTCAACTCCCATTTTTTGCTTAATTATTCGTGTTCATTCGTGGTTCGTATTTCCGGGGTTAGGTATTATTTTCCGATCCTCGCCAAAAACTCGCGATTGCCATCCGTTCCTTGAATCGGCGATTCCATCAAACCACGCCATTGCCAGGCGGGCTGGGCCTTGACGAAAGCCTCTATCTTGGCGCAGGCTTTCTCATGCAACTCGGTCTCGCGCACGATGCCGCCTTTGCCGATCTCCCCCCTGCTGAGTTCGAACTGCGGCTTGATGAGCACCACGGCGTCGCCGCCGGGCTTGAGCACTTCAAACGCAGGCGGCAAAACCAGTGTCAGCGAGATGAACGAGACATCTGCCACGATGATGTCCACCATCTCCCCCACGTCCTCCGGCTTGAGATGGCGCACATTGCATTTCTCGCGCGAGATCACGCGCGGGTCGCTGCGCAATTTCCACACGAGCTGGTTGGTGCCGACATCAAACGCATAGACTTTCGCCGCACCGCGTTGCAATAAACAGTCTGTGAAGCCGCCGGTGGATGAGCCGACATCGAAGCAAATCTTGCCCTCGACATTGATGCCGAAGTGATTGAGCGCACCCTCAAGTTTAAACCCGCCGCGACTGACAAACTTCGGCGGCTGCTTGATGCGGATCACCACATCATCACGCACCGTTTGGCCGGCTTTCGTAACCGGCGTGTCATTGACCAGCACGTCGCCGGACAGGATCAGCCGCTTCCCCTGCTCGCGGCTTTCACATAATCCACGCGATACGAGAAGCTGATCGAGCCTCAGCTTCACGACTCGGGTGGCAAGTCTTGCACCACGTCATCGCCCATCTGAACATCCACGCCCACCGGGACGCTGCCGGGTTGCAAATTCGCGATCGCGCTGGTGTTCTCGATCTCCGTGACCTTGATGCGACCGACCACGGCATTTCCCCGACGCAGTGCAAAAACAGAGCCGCGCTCAAGTTTCTTGTCGGTGCCGGCCGAGATGACGACAAACCCGTATTGCTGCTGGGATTCAGCGACTTTGCCGATGGCCGGCAGCGAAATGAGGAGCCTCTGGCGCGGCGTCAACGCGGGCGGTAACGACTCCAATGCAGCTGCGCTGACATGGCCTGATGACGCCAGAGTCGATGCCGCCTGATTGCTTGGAGTGGTTTTGACAGGCAGTGGTGGGGCAACTTCTTTCTTGGATGCGTTTTGTTTGGCAGCCATTTGGGCCATGAGCAACTGCGTTTCTCTGGCCTGCAAATCATTGGCATCACTTGCCTTGCCATCTGCCGCTGTTCCGCCGCGCTGGCGTTGCAAAAGCTCCAACTGATTCCGTGCGCCCCTCGCATCCGAATGCTGATCCCAGGCGAGCCAACTTGTGACTCCGACCAGAGCGATTGTCATAATGAGGGCGAGATGCGTCAGTTTCATTTCGGTTCAATGTTCAATGTTCTAGCCGGCATGTTCAACCCTCTTCTTCACAATATCGCCCCCGGCTCATATTTGGCCGCAGCGAGATTCTTCGCAGCAAGTGCCGCAACCTTGGCGTCAAACGCATCCACTTGCGCCCCCGCATCACCGGAGTTGGCGCGGCCTTGTTCAAACACCGCATCCAAATTCTCAGCGGATAAACCGAGACGCTTGTCGCTCGCAAGCCGCGCGAAGAGATCGTTCACCCCCGCCTTGCCAGTGCGCATGTCGCGCGCCACGGCCACGGCGTGTTCCTTGATCGCTTCATGCGCGCCCTCGCGCCCGGCACCGACTTTGACCGCCTCCATCAGCACGGTCGTGGTGAGCAGGAAGGGCAGATAACGCTGCAACTCTTGCGCAACGACGGCCTCGAAGACTTCCATTTGATTCAACACGGTCAGCAGCGTTTCCAGCAAGCCATCCATCGCGAGAAACGCATCCGGCAGCATCACGCGGCGCACGACGGAACACGAGACATCGCCCTCGTTCCATTGATCGCCCGCGAGTCCGGCGGCCATCGCCAGATAGCCTTTCAAAATGACGTGCAGGCC
>JAYVQB010000080.1:0-2704 GCA_043757085.1 Verrucomicrobiota bacterium | reverse complement strand
CAAGCCCTTGATCCGCATGATCTCGCCGCCGTCAAGCTCCTCATCGCCCGACCCAAAGACCTCGCCCTCCTGCGGCACCTCACCTCCTCGGGCATGCTCCAGCCCGCCACCATTCGCCAGCACCTCGACCTCCTCCCCATTCCCGTGGAATCTATGCCCCGTGTCCTCGCCCATTTCCAAAACCTCACTGCCTGACCGCCATGCCTATTTACGGATCACCAGATACCATTCGCGCTCTCGGCGGCGCGGGATTTAAATACTGCGAGAGCCGCAGTCTGTGGAAAGATAAATTCGTTTTATTCGATGACGATTTTGATGAAGCCAAACGAGTCGCGCTTGACCTGTATGTGAACGGGGGGCGTGCTGACATCAAGAACTTGCGTGACGATCCCAAGGGGTGGACAGAGACAAAGAATGCTCAGGAAACCAAGCGCCAAAAAGCACTAGCTAACAATAGTTTCTTCAACCCGAAACAACTCCACAATGCTACCGCAGCCTTAGCTGGCACAGCCCCCTTCACGCAGTCAGCCCCCAAGCCCATCGCACATTCTCGGAATTGGCTCGCTGCATTGCCCACGGATCGCAGCACCACCTTCAAACTCCGAACCACTTCCCGCCTCATGGTCGGCCTTGCCAATGGAGTTTTGGAGAATGCTGGCTGCACTCTGCACCCCTTGTTTGGTTTCCCCGTTATTCCAGGTTCAGCGCTCAAGGGCATTGCTCGTGACGCCGCAGCCGTGCTAGGCAAGCAAGCCGAGATTCAAAGTCTCTTCGGCGGCACACCCGGCAACGATGCCAACATGAGGCAAGGTGATGTCTCCTTTGTGGATGCCTATGCCCTACTCACACCAAACCAAGCCGACTTGGAACTCGACATCGTGACGCCGCACTTTCAGAAATACTATGGCGGCACTGGCAATCCAAATGCCCTTGATGAAGAGCCGCCCATCCCCAGCGTGTTTCCTGCTGTCTGCGTGGGTGTCACCTTTGAGTTTGCCTTGATCGTCCACCCCACGAGGCTCAACAACCAACAGGCAAAACAAGCGCTGGAAGTCACCAAAGAGTGTCTGGTCTATGGCCTCACTCATTTTGGCATTGGAGCCAAAACCGCATCAGGCTACGGGCGATTTGGTGCCCTCGAAGCGGCGAGCCAAAGCATCCGCCAAGACCTCTTCCCGCCGCCGCCCAAGCCCGTTCTGAGCGCAGAGGAAGAAGTGTTAGCAGAATGGAAGGGCAAGCTTGCCAACACATTCCTCCTGCGCAACCTCATCAAAGACCTCACGCGTATCGAAGGCGACGAACAACTCGCTGATGTTTTCGATATGGTGATGCCAGCCGAACACTTGGCCAACTTTCGCACAGCGAATAGCTACTGGACTACTTTTCTTCGAGACGGCGGCAAGGCCATCCTTGACCGTATCAACCGCCAACTTCCAAGACAATGACCACTACTGCCTCCGCACAGACCTTTGAATTGCTCACTCCCTGCTTTTGCGCGGGCGTTAGCAAGACCCAGCCAGAGATGCGCATTGCCTCCATTCGTGGTCAGCTCCGCTGGTGGGCGCGGGTGCTTTACGACACAGGCAAGGCTGAGTATGAACTGTTCGGCGGCATCAGAGGCACGACACACGGATACAAGGATGAAGGGGTAGCCAGCAGCTTTAAGCTCAGTCTCATATCTCTACCCAACAATCCTGCCGCAGAGGATCATTGCCAAGTGCCGCACAAGCAAAATCAGAATGGCTTTTGGGCTGCCGCACTATCGCCCGGTAGCCGCTACACGCTCGAATGGATGCCACAAGCGCACCCTGCTTTCCGAGACAAGCCGGACGACGTGATCAGCGGTCAGACGCGCCTGCAACGCTTCGAGCAAGTCCTAAAAGCATGGCTGCTCCTCGGCACCATCGGGCGACGCGAAACCCGGGCTTCTGGCTCCGTTTGGCCTTCTGGCTATGCGCCAAGTGTTGATGCATTTCAGGCTGCAACGACAGGACTCAATTTGCCCGCATGTGTGAAGGTGGGCGTGTTGAACGCCGCCTCTGTCAGTCCATCAGAAACCGCCGAAGAACTGCGATCCATCGCAGACAAGACCGTGCATGGATTGAAGCGAGCGCGGATTGATAATAACGGCCAAGTTGTAGAAGGCATCAGAGGAGACCCACTCGGCTTCGTCGCAGGCACTCAACGCAAAGCCTCCGCTCTGCGCTTCAAAGTCGGTCATTTCGTTGATGGCTATCGACTCATCGCCATCTGGGACAACCGCAACGGACGTGGTGGTTGCCTTGCCGACGCCAAGAATAAAATGCAAGCTTCATACCCTGGCTCGCAACTCGAAGCGTGGCTAAGTGCCGCCGGATTTTGATCCCCCTTGACACCCCGCTCGTCATTAGCTAACCTAGCTAACAATGATCTCCGTCAACATGCACGAGGCCAAGACGCGCCTTTCCCAGTTGGTTCAGGCCGCCATCGCTGGGGAAGAAGTCATCCTTTGTTCCAGAAGCGAGCCGCGCGTTCGGCTGGTGCCGATGCCTGCTACCCCACTGCGTCGTGATTTGATTCAGCCGGACCCATCACTGCGGGTCATACTGGCTCCGGGTTATGATCCGACTGAGCCGTTGAGCGGAGAAGAGTGGCCGGAGGAATACCGATGAATGTCCTGCTGGACACTTGTGCGCTGATTGCCCTAGCCAATGGGCCGCTGCCA
>JAYVQB010000079.1:0-10583 GCA_043757085.1 Verrucomicrobiota bacterium | reverse complement strand
TGAGCTGCACCGCTACAGCATCGCCGACGGCATCCGCGACAAGAACGTGTTGGGCTTTGATCCCTACCAAGTGCTGACCTACCGCGACCGCGACTTGCGGCAGGCCGTCGCGCTGGAGAAATGCAAAGCCGTCACGGTGGCGGAAGCCCTGGCCGATGATGCGAAGAAGAAAGTGTTGAACCGCTACATGAACGACGTGCCGATGGCGGGACACCGGGATGCCTCCGGCGTTTATCAAACGGGCATCGAGGATCACCTGCCCAACACCCAATACAACCGCGACGAGCACCAGAACGCGGTCGTGCAGGACATCGCCGCGAACTGGGTGACGTTGAGCCAAGGCAGTAAGTTCCACGCCATCTTTGCCACCAGCAGCATCCCGGAAGCGATCACCTACTACCGCCTGATGAAGGCGCAGTGCCCAACGCTCAAGACCACGGCGCTCTTTGATCCGCATATCAGCGATGAAGACGGCGGCGGCGATCCGGTCTTCAAAACGGATGGACTTGTCGAAATTCTGACCGACTACAACGCAGCCTACGGCCAGAAATTCGACCTCGGCACGCACGCCAATTTTAAGAAAGACCTCGCCGCCCGCCTCGCCCACAAAGCGCCCTACATCCGCATCGAGGCCGAGCCGGAGAAACGCCTCGACCTGCTCATCGTCGTGAACCAGATGCTCACCGGATTCGACTCGAAATGGGTGAACACGCTCTACCTCGACAAGCTGCTGGAGTATGAAAACGTCATTCAGGCTTTTTCCCGCACCAATCGCCTGTTCCACCCGCTCGAAAAGCCCTTTGGCACGATCCGCTACTACCGCAAGCCGCACACGATGAAGCGGAACGTGGCCGCCGCCGTGAAACTGTATTCCGGTGATAAACCCATCGGCCTTTTTGCGGATCGCCTGCCGATGAATCTGGAACGGATGAATGCCAGCTTTGCCGAAATCACCGCCATCTTCAGCGCAGCGGGCATCGCGGATTTCATGAAGCTACCGGATGATCCCGCTGAGCGCGCGGCCTTCGCCAAGCAGTTCAACCAATTCAACGCCGTCCTGGAGGCGGCAAAGATCCAAGGCTTCACGTGGGAGAAAGCAGTGTATGAGTTCGGCGAAGATCCAACGACCCAAGTCGCGCTCACCCTTTCCCACCATCAATATCTCACCCTGCTCCAGCGCTACAAAGAACTCGGTAGCGGCGGCGGCGGTGGCGGCGATGCCATCCCTTTCGACATCGACAGCCACATCACCGAGATCGACACCGGCAAGATAGACGCCGACTACATGAACTCACGCTTTGAGAAGTATCTCAAAGTTTTGCAAAGCGGTGACGAGCAGGCCAAGGAAACCACCTTGGCCGAGCTGCATCGTTCCTTTTCCTCACTCTCCCAAGAAGAGCAAAAGCTGGCCGAGATCTTCCTCCACGACATCCAGCGCGGCGATGTGAAGATCGATCCTGACCGCACCTTCCGGGACTACTTAACCGACTATAAGACCAAGGCCAAAAACAGGGAAGTGGAGGCGGTCGTCCAACGTCTCGGTATTGACGCAGGAAAGTTGCGCGCCCTCATGAACGCCAGTATCACCGAGGCGAATTTAAACGAATACGGTCGCTTCGATGACCTCAAGGCAACAATCGACAAGGAGAAAGCTAAAGCCTACTTCGAAGCGCTCGAAGGACAAACGCTCGCGGCCTTTAAGGTGAATATCAAAGCTGCCAGCCTGCTGCAAAAATTCATCCTTGAAGACGGTTTTGAACTCGAAAATACTGATTGCTCCGCATGAGCATGCTGCTACGGAGAGAACCATACGGGGATCGCAATCTTCCACAGCAACACCGAGCTGGATAAGTTCGCGATCCATGAAGCGGCGGACGTTGAAGCCTTCGCCAACGAGTGGTTCAGCGCCAAGCGCAGCGTGGAGAAGCTCCAAGGCGTAGTGAACCCGGTGGCCAAGAAGTGGCAGGCCGAAGCCGAGGAAGACCAGGTGGACTACAAATCCAAGGCGCGGGATTTTGTGAAACTGTATTCCTTCATCATCGAAGACCCCAACACGCGGCTTAGAGCATGTCATGGACTTCAAGGGCGTGATGTCTCTGAAGCACCAACGGTGCGAACCATGCCAGCCCAGGGCAACGCCCTGGGTTTGAATTGAGAAAGGACAAAGCCCTGAAGGGGAGCGACAAAATGAGGCCGCCCTTTCAGGGCTTTAATCTTTTTGTTTCTCACGACCCAGGGCGTTGCCCTGGGCTGGCATGTTTGCGGGCCTTTGGCCCTCAGCGCATATCCGCCTCAAAAAGTGCATGACAGGCTTCAACACCTCCTTCACCGAGGACGAGATCATGGTGATCAAACAGATCACCATGAAGATCAGCGAAGACGAGGCGCTCCAGCAGCAGCTCAAGAATGGCTCCAAACACGCCGTCGAAGCGACCTTCCGGCAGGTGGCTGAAGATGCCTTCCAGGATTTAGTGAACGACAACTTCAAGTTCTACAAGAAGGTTAGCGATGACCCGGAAGTCTCGAAGGGTTCTTCACCCGGCTGTTTGAGTGGTATGTGGAGGGTCGCAAGAAGACACCGCCGAAGAAGTAGGGCGGACAATGAGGGAAAGCGCAAAAGCACGCGTGCCGTGAACTCGACTGGCATCGCTGGCTGACGCATCCCATGCGCGGACTCCGCCCGCCGCGCCCGACTGGTCAGCGGATGTGCTTCCCACGCCCGCGTATTCGTTTTGACTCTTGCGTGCCTGAGCCGCTGTATCGCGCAATCGCGCACGCTCGCGCGTGGAGAGTGCCGCACCACCGGATTTTTTTATCGGGTGCCATGCACATCCGGCACCGACAGCCTCCACAGACAGATCACCTCAGCGTGAGTGATGCCGCAGGAAGGGCGTTTGTGAGATTGTGGCCGCCCGCATGATGAATGCGGGAATACTTCGCGCCGATGCAAAGAAAACAAAAAAAGTGGCTGCATATTGGCTGCCAGACTTTTCGCGCGCCTCAAGTCACGAGGTTTGTATTTCTCGCAACTCGCTCATTATGAACATGGTGGGCAGGGTTGGGTTCGAACCAACGTAGGCGTAAGCCAGAAGATTTACAGTCTTTTGATTGCATGTTCGCTCATGTTTGCTAGAGTTATCACATGAAAGCAAAAAAGAGCACAACACCTACGATAAACGCGCCTCTTGATGCAAACATGAGCGAACAAGGGTTATCAGGCATGAACCGAAAAAGTGCAAGCAAAGTGCAAGTGAGGTATTCCAAGGGCGATGTTCGCTATTGGGCAAAACGGCTGAAACGTGACCGCTCGAAGAACTTTCTGGTGCAGATCAAGTATCGTGGCGAGCGACACGCCATCACATTTTCCGAGACGAATGCCGAAGCTGCCGCGCCGAAGGCACTCGCCTTGTATCGGTTAATCGTCACGAACGGCTGGAAGTCTGCGCTGGAATCCATCAGACCTGAAACCAAAGCCCGCGCTGCCACCGTGGGCGCATTGATCGAGGCCGCAACGCGCCTTTCATCCGCACGCCCTGAAAGCCTCTACGCCTACGCCAAAGCACTGCGACGCATCACGGCAGGAGTCATGGGCATGGACAACGGCAGGAAATACGATTTCAAACGCGGAAGCGCAGAATGGCGGGCCAAGGTTGACGCCACATCGCTGCACAAGCTCACACCTGCCGCTGTGCTTGCTTGGAAGAACGCGCTGCTTAAAGCCGCCCGCACGCCAGAGGAACGCGGACACGCCGCCGTCACGGTCAACAGCCTCATTCGCAATTCCAAGGCACTGATGAGTAAAAAGATTGCCCCGTTTCTCAAGCAGGAAATCACATTGCCCGCGCAACTCTGGTTTGATGGAATCACCACAGAGCAGGAACCGAGCTTGCGCTACAAGAGCAAGATTGATGCGGGAACCATCATCGCTGCTGCCCGCGAGGAACTTGCCGAGCAACAGCCGGAAGTGTTCAAGCTCCTCCTCCTCACCCTCGTTTGTGGCTTGCGCAGATCAGAGGCGGACGCGCTGCTATGGGAGCAGGTCAATTTTGAAAGTGGCGTCATCTCCATTCACGACACCGAGTTCAAGCGACTGAAATCGAAAGACAGTGGCGGAGAAATTGGCATGGATGCGGAATTGATTGCCATGCTGCGCGGTTATCGTGCTCGCGCCAAGAATTCCCGCTTCGTGCTGGAGACGCCCAAGCTCTCGCGCATTCCGATCACCGAGCACAAAAGCCCTGGCTATCGCTGCAATGCCACACAAGCCGCCTTGCTCGTATGGTTGCGTTCTAAGGGCGTTCCCGGCCTTCGCCCTATCCACACCCTGCGGAAAGAGATTGGCAGCATCATAGCCACGCGAGACGGCATCTTTAAGGCGTCGCGCTATCTGCGGCACTCTGATATTCGCATCACGTCGCGACTCTATGCCGACGCGAAAACGCCAGTCAGTGCAGGGCTAGGCGCGATGCTGGCGTTAGCAGGGGAAAAGGAAACCGTTGTGGAAGGAGACTTCGACACAAAACCGGAGACTACCACAGCACCCGCAGCAAAGGGCAAACGGAAACGCCAGCACGCCAGCGCATAGATTGCCAGCCATACGAACGCCTTGCCATGTTTCACCTTGTCCTCTACTGTTTCGCTATGAGCACCGCCACAGTCCAGCAGATCGGACAAAACTTCGCCTCATGGCCTGACTTTGCTGCACGCCGTCGCGCCATCTTTCGGGAACAAGTTCTGCCTGCCGGAACGTCTCAGGCATTGGTTGATGAAGATCGCGGCGCATGAGTGCCACGGCTGACAGCAGCTTGATCGTCTTGGATGAGCAAAGGACGGCCAAAACCTTCACAGGTGTGTAAAAAATACCGTTTATTCGATGCGACAAAGCCTTATTTGTGGCAATATTCATTAGCTTAGTGGCGCACAAACCCCGCCAATTAAGCATGAACAAAAAAATACCCACACGCAACCACGAGAGTAGCATCCAGTTCCTAACCCCCCACGACCTTAGTCGGCGATGGGGATGCCATACCGCTACTCTCCGTCGCCGAATGCGCAGCGGAGTTTTGCCCTATCATGTCTTAGGGCGGCACATACGAATTTCGATTTCGGATATTGAGAATATTGAGTCAGCCGCTCGCGTTGATCTTACGAAATAAAGAAGCCGCGCCCAGACTTGCTGGAACGCGGCCACGCTTGGAACAGCGTGCTGTAAGAATGCGAAGTCTGGCATCGGCGCAACCCAATTTGCGACCTATGACCAATAACCTTGACCCGAACGCTGACCACAAACAGCATCCGCTATCTGCCGTCTTTGACAGCATGAGCGACACAGAACACGCCGCGCTCACTGCCGACATTCAGAAACATGGACTAATAAACCCGATCACGCTTTATCAAAACGAAGTGCTGGATGGCTGGCATAGATACCAAGCCTGCGCGGGAACTGGAATCGCACCCCGATATGTAGAATACGAAGGCGATGATCCAGCGGCATTCGTGCAGAGCGTAAATCATCATCGTCGCCACTCAACTGCATCACGCCGCGCAATGGCGGTTGCCTTATGCAGTGAATGGCGAGCGCACGGAAATCAGATGGCTAGTAATAGCCATCAGAATTCACAGTCAGCGGAAGATATGGCAAGGAGGGCTGGCGTATCATTGGCCACTATTAAGGATTGCAAGGCTATCATCCGCGCTGGCAAGTCCGATGAAGTTACGAAGCACGGCAAATCCATTGCGAGCGTCGCACGACCGAAGAAACCGAAGCCTGCGCCAGCCATAGAACCAGAGCCGGATATTGAAGATGGCGACAACGAGGCTCACGGCACGCCAGCAGAGCTAATGCACGAGATCGAATTGGAGGACGCACGAAGGGAGCGGCTTATCGAATCTCTGTCAGCGAGTGACCGGGCCAAGGAGATTCTATCACTGCACGAGACTATCAAGGCACTTAATGGCAGGATTCACGGAATGATGGTTACGGAGTCCGAGATCAAGAAATCCTGCAAGTATTACCAAGGCGTCTGCGACAGATTCAGAAAATTGCTTGGCGTGGATAGGTATTCCGATCTTGTGAGAACGCTGGAAGAAAGAATCAAGCCATGAGCGCGGCAGCATCAGCTTGGAGCAACACCGGAATCGTCTGGAATCGAATTCGCCAGATGTCACCGCTTATTCGTTGCCCGAAATACTCGCCGCCGAGATTCCATGATATGAGTGAGATCGTTTGGAACGATGTAAAAATAACATCACCTATAGGCATCTGCAAAATAACATCACCTAGATACCAAGGGAGGCTACTCTACCACCTGCCTGCTTCTTTATCGTTTGCCAAAAAGTCAGAATCACTTTTTCAACAACGTCGCACAAACCTGCAATCAGTTAAAATCCGCATTCCTCTTTGTGACCTGAGCAATATGCCATCAGGTGAAACCGTGAGGACGGGACTCTTGCTAATCCTGGCCGTGATGTGGGAAGGAAGGAATGAGGATGCCAAGACGATGCGGCTACCTAAAGCGATGGCGTTACGCTTTATCTCTGATTATGGAATAGGACGTGGCAAGAATCCAGTGACTGTCTTATGCGAGTCATTAGGATGCACTCTGATAATGCCGGGGAGCAATAAAGGCGGCAACGTCACAAACATCTGGAACTATCCTATCGGCACGACTGGCACGACCGAGATCACGGTTCAACTCAAGCCGTCTTTAATAGGCCGATGGAACAGGCGTGGTGCAATCATGAAGGAACGCCAAGAAAAGGCAGAGCCTGCCACAGCCACGATTCGCGCCACCTTGAAGCGAGTAACTGAAAGCGCACGCTTCAAGGAAGTGGCGCAAAACTTAACTGCCAAAGGAGAAATTCAAGCCGTGGCATCATGGCGCAAGAATCCCGGCAAACTTACCAGAACGATTGACGGAGATTTACTCACAGGCGTGAATCGTCTGACTAAGGAGCTGCGCCAGAGCCTTCTAATCGGTGGAAGGGAAGTCATAGAGATTGACCTGAAATCCGCGCACGTCGCAATCCTGCCAATGCTCCTTGTAGGCGATAACAGCGCGGCATGGATAGCAGAGACGGCGCGATTCCAAGCCGAGTATTCCACAGGCTTCAAACGCTTCTATGGTGAGCGCAAGGAGTGGAAGCATGATTTTCTGGCAACTTTCAACCAGTCGGTGAATGCCGCTCGTCATTCCTGCCCACAATACCGCGAGTTTGAACGCTCGTTTCCGATCCTGGCAAAGCGCATGAATTGGATACGCGCCGAACGGCCAAAGGCACTTGGAACGAGACTTAGAAGCACTCTGGCAAAGGTTATGATTCCAGAGATCAAGGCCGACGTTTTATTGATAACCGACGGGCTTCTATTGCCCAAGACTGCGGACGTTGCCGGAATCATTGCTCGACTGGAACAGGCTATCTCTCAAGTATCTGGCATCAAGCCAATTATTGAAACTGAAAGCGCATGATCCACAAGCCTATGCCATCACACCTAGACTTGCCACGACGCGCAGAATGGGCTTAAACCGCAAGTAATGAACGCGCTGTCATTCTTCCGAAAACTCCACGGGGGAACTGGCTCAGCATCTGCCCACAGGCCGCGCTTCGCGGCCTTCGCAGACGAAAGATAGATCAGCCCGACTTGCCTCTGCCTGACCGTTCAGCTTCCGCTGTCACATCAGAGAGATGGAGACCAAGCGAGCAGGCCATCGCGTGAAGAACGCGCAGGGTAGGACTCATTGCGCCGCTTTCAGTGCGGCTCACGGTTGAGCGGTGAACGCCTGCGGCTTCTGCCAGCTTCTCATGGGACATGCCTTGCTTGCGCCGCTCCCTTTCGAGAATGGCGACGACGTTTGCAACGAATCCCTCTGAACGGGAAATTCCCATGCGGGACAAATCGCCATTGCGTGCGTTTGCGCACCGTGCATATATGCACTGATGAAACTGGTGCTCACATTCCTCGCCTTCGCCCTCACCCTTCCTCTGATGGGCTGCACCCCGACGGGAGCTACGATCACTCCACAAGAGGCAGCGGCACACGCTGGCGAGACAGTCACAGTGGAGGGTGAAGTCTCTGGAGTCGGAATGAGCAAGAAAGGGGCGATCTTCATCAATTTCGGTGGGAAATATCCAAACCAGACTTTCACGGCATACGTCCCATCCTCCGCTGGACTCGACCCGAATGACCTCAAGGGGCTTTCGGGAAAGAAAGTGCGCGTCACTGGCAAGATTGGAAGCTACAAGGGGAAGCCCCAGATTGTCGTCATCAAACGAAGCCAGATTGAGTCATGAAGCCTCTGATTTTGGGATGTGTCGCCGCCTTCATTTTTGCTGGCTGTGACGCCCCCCCTCCAACTTCAGTTCCATCCCCATCCCCAACTCCAACTCCAAAAGTCAAAGAGGAAACGCTGCTAGACATCTTTCCATTGGATAAGTGGTGCAAGGAACACTACGCGGACGCAATAGGTTTTATGGCTTGGCCTAATAACGAACGGCAGACGTGGACAGTCAAGATGCAGGATGCGGTTGCCAAAGCAGGATCAAGCCGCTTTTTTATAGCGGCATCAGATGTGGATTTGATGAGGCGAGCAAGAGATGGCACTTTGCATCTACTTTTCGAGGCAACATTCTTAGATCGTCGCGCACTCGACTTACAATGCACCGAAGAACAAGCAAAGGTGCTTTTAGACATGGAATATGGTTATCGTGTATCTCTGGTGTTTAACATCACATCTTTAACAGTCAAAAGACAGACCATTTATGAAAATGTCGATGTTGATGTGGAAGACAAATCCAACAGTGGAGAATATTTCCAACCGGAAGACAAGCTCACACGGGTATTCAATGGCATTCTCGTTGATCTCAACGTCCCATCTGAGCAGGAAATGCACACAGACAAGTGATTTACTTGAAGGATCAAAACTTCCTCATTTCTTCTTGAGCTTGAACTTCCCCGCCGCCATCGTCTCGATCTTGCCTGCGGACGTGAGCACGGATTCAAGGCTGTAATTCGGAAGCGTTTCGCGAGAGAGATAGCCGGAAAGATACTTGGCAGAGCCAATGTCTAATGACATGCGCGAAGTGACGAGATAGGCCACCGCCTCCGCCTCGAACTCCCTCGCGTCCAACGGCAGATTCAATCGAGGTTCCCACCAGGCATTTTCCGGTTTCTTGGGCAGATGACCGCAGAAAATGTGAGCCAGCTCGTGCGCGAGGGTGCCGAGCTTCTGTGCCAGGGTATGTTTCATGTTCAGACAGATGTGGAAGTCATAGGCCCGCTGGTCAAAGCTCTGCGCCTGTCCCGCGAGGGTGCTTCCGAAGTCCCGCCCCTCGATCACAATGCGAAGCTGGCGACAAGCTTCGATGATATGCGGAAGTGCATCCTCCGGCGGCTGGCCATTGGCCGGGAAGGGATTGCTTACGACGGCAGGCACACGGTCGCTCTGCGGGTCAATGGGTTCCGTGTCACTCACGTCGAAGTGGAATGAAACCGGCCCCATCATTCGCAAAATGACGTAGGAACGCGCACCGGGCTTCACACGCCGTCCGAATGCCTTGCGCCAGCCGCGCGCCGTCAGAGTGTAGCACAGTCCACTATTCTGCATGTGCAGGAGCATGGTGTTGTATGGGGCGAGGTGTGAAAACCGCCGAGAGAAGTCGAGCAAGTCCTTAAAGTCTGTTCCGCTGCGGTAAGCCAGCGCGAGCGAGACCAGCTCATCAAGCGCACGCTTTGAGCCTTCGCCACCGAAGAGCAGGTCGTCTTCCGCCATAGAATTAGAAAACCAAATTGTCAGCGATGCGGAATGAATCAACCTGAAAGATGGATTGTGCTGCTTCCCGTGTGTTGCAGGGTTGCACAACATGAGAGTGAGCAGGTATCCGAGGGGCGTAGGCAAGTTTGACACGCTTTCGGTTTGTCCGCCCTTAATCCCGCATTTCCCCTTGCATGGCGCATCATTCCAGTCGCTCCGCGCAAGGCAGTATATAATTTCCATAGCATAGGTTGAAACCGAAAAAGTGCAAGTAAAATGCAAGTGACCCACATTTTTTGCCGATAATAGTTATGACGCTTCAAATCATAACTCACTCATTATGAAAATGGTGGGCAGGGTTGGGTTCGAACCAACGTAGGCGTAAGCCAGAAGATTTACAGTCTTCCCCCTTTAACCGCTCGGGCACCTACCCATTTCTCAATGAGAACCGCTTCGTGAAAAGCGGACGAGTCCATAGCACGAAGCAGTCATGTCATGCAAGGGGAAAATGGCCCACGACTTGCATCTGATGCATTTTTTAAGAAAAACCCGCTTCTGGCTCGCGGCATGTTCTCTGCTGTTACTCCTGCTTGCCAACTTCCAGCCCTTGGCTAATTTGCCCGCCCGTCATTCTCAATTAATGAACATTACATCTCTCCCCGAAAAACAAGGATTGTATGATCCGCAGTTCGAGCACGATGCCTGCGGCGTCGGATTCCTCTGTCACATGAAGGGGGTGAAATCTCACGACATCGTGACGAATGCGCTGACGATTCTGGAAAATCTCGACCACCGTGGTGCCTGCTGCGAGGAAAACACAGGCGATGGGGC
>JAYVQB010000078.1:0-10589 GCA_043757085.1 Verrucomicrobiota bacterium | reverse complement strand
CGGTCATGATCGTGGCCGGGTTGGAGTTGATGAGCACCACCTGGTAGCCTTCCTCGCGCAGGGCTTTGCAGGCCTGGACGCCGGAGTAGTCGAACTCACAGCCCTGGCCGATGACGATGGGGCCGGAGCCGATGACGAGGATGGTTTTGATGGAGGTGTCTTTAGGCATGGGAATGGGGAATGACGAAATCCGAATGACGAATTTTGAAAATGCGATGGCGGGTTCTTAGCGTGAGAGCAAACGGCGGCTTCACTCGCATGATGAGAGCGCGGTGTAAAGAAAAGTCCGCGAGGAAGAATTAGGGCAAGAGGTCAACTCCAGCTCACCTCTGGTGGCATATCCACAAAGCGGCCATCTATGCAAAACGGCCTTCCATCCAAGGTCACGCGTGAGCCTTCACCCAAGCCGGCGATCAAGTCCCAGTGTAGTGCACTCTTGTTGGTATTGCCGGTCTCGGGATAGCCGGAGCCGAACGCCAGATGAAATGATCCGCCCATTTTCGCATCGAACAAGATCTGTCCGGTTGGCCGGTCGATGGCGCGGTTAGTCCCCAAAGCCACTTCGCCAATCCGTCGCGCCCCATTATCCTGATCGAGCATTGAAATCAGGAACGCCTCGCCCTCGTCGGCACTGACCGCCGTGGCACGTCCCCGCTGCGCTGCGCTGCGTGTGGCGTTCACTCAAGCATTCTGCTTCCGCAGAAACCTCCAGCCAGTTGCACCCGCCCACGATGACCACCCCGCTTTCCACGTCTGACTCAAGCTGCGCCAGCATTCGCAAGCCCTCCGTCTCCAGAAAGACCTTCGAGGCATCGCGGGTGCGCAGGAACATTTGAAAACGCACCGATTTCCTCAAGCAACGCAATTGCCGCCTCAGAGTTCGTTTGCTGCCGATACAGCGCACAGAAGAACGAAGTATCAGCGCAGTGCATCATCTTGGCTCAATGTTCCGACTCCGCGTCCCCAGCACCTCAAAATCACCCTCATTACAGAGCTAATTCATTGAAATGAATATGGTGCGCGGGGAGGGGATCGAACCCCCGACCAACTCGGTGTAAACGAGCCGCTCTACCGCTGAGCTACCCGCGCGTTTGGGCGGCTAAGCTTGGCGAGCAGTGAGGCGGATGCAAGCGCTGTGTTCAGATGTTGCGCAACGGGCGGGGATGACATCCCTTTAGATTAACACATTGGAAGGATAAACCGACTTTGTGAAATTTTTCACAAATAGCTCTTGCGCCAATTTCTAGGACTGGGTATAAAGTTAGCCCCCGTTTCTGCGCCCGTCTTCCTCATGCCTATTTTGATGACACATCTGCCCGTTTTTCTGGCCTCGGTTAGTCCCGATGCTAGGCCGGTGTTTGGTGCTTCAGGTTTTCTCCCGTTCCTGACCAGCTCCATCGCGGTGGCAGCGCTCGTTCTTTTCGGCCTGCTGTTGTTCGCGCGTCGTGCGACGGCGAACATGCAACTGGTTCCCACCAGCGCACTTTCGGCCCAAAACATCTTCGAGATGGTGGTAGAGTTTTTGTATGGGCAGGTCGAGTCTATCGTCGGGCCGAAAATTGCACCCAAGGCGTTTCCCCTTTTGGGAACTCTGTTTATTTTCATTCTGGCTTCGAACTGGATTGGGCTTCTGCCAGGCGTTGGCACGATTGGCTGGGGGCATGGTTCCGGCTTCCTTACGATTGGCTCTGGTGAGCATGACATGGTGGATGCGGTGATCCGCCCGCCGACTGCGGATTTAAATCTCACCATCGGTCTCGCGGTTTCTGCCTTTCTGGTCTGGCTGTTCATTACGATCAAGGAAATTGGTGTGTGGGGTTTCATCGTTCACACATTTGGCCCCAAGGGTGGGTTGAAGGGTTTCATGGGCATCGTGGTCGCGGCGGTCTTCCTGTTTGTTGGAGTCATCGAACTGGTTTCCATCGTCATCCGCCCTCTGACGCTCTCGGTTCGTCTCTATGGTAACGTCTATGCTGGCGAGAGTGTGATTCACGCTATGAGCAGCATGTTGAACGGCAAAGGCGCGGTGATTAGTTTTCTTGGGAGCGTGCTGCTGCCGATTCCATTTTATTTCATGGAGCTGCTCGTCGGCTTGCTTCAGGCGATGGTTTTCACGCTTCTCTGCGCCGTTTACATCCAGCTTTCCACCACGCACGATGACCACGGAGGAGAAGAGGGCGCACATCACTAAGACTTTCCCGCAGGACCATGCGCAACGTGTGGATGCGGGCAAACCAACCAAAACAACAAATACACAACATTATGATTATTGACCTCATGACCATGGCTCAAGCCGCAGCCGCTCACGTAGATCCAGTTGCTCACGGCGTTACCGGAAACATCGCCAGCGGCCTTGGTGCCCTCGGTGCTGCTCTCGGCGTCGGCCTTGCCGGATCGAAGGCTGTTGAAGCTGTCGGTCGCAACCCAGGCGCATTCGGCAACATCCTCGTCATCGGCATTATCGCCATGGCACTCGCAGAAGGTCTCGGCGTTATGGCCCTGTTCCTTGCCAGGTAAGCTCCAATCAAACGTGGGCGGGCCGCTCCGGCGACCCGCTCCCAAAAACTCAACAGCACTAGCAGTGCAAAAAATGATAGCATGACTGATTTCGGAATCCAATGGCCAAAAATTGCCGCGCAGGTAATCATCTTCGCTGTGGTTTACTTTGTGCTGAACCGTTACGCGTTCGGTCCCATCAGCGCTATGCTCGAAGCGCGCCGCAAACGCATCGCTGATGGCGAGGCCAAGCTCGAAAAGATCGCGCGCGATCTGGCTGCGGCTGATGAAAATGCGCGGGCTATCATGGACAAGGCCAATGCGGAATCCAATCGCCTTGTCAAAGAAGCGGGCGAAGGTGCGGCTTTACTCGCCGCCAAGAAGCGCGAAGAAGCCCAAGCCGAGGCTGCGGCGATTGTTGCTAAATCACGCGAAGCCGCACGCTTGGAGCAGGAACAACTCATCGCCCAACTCAAGCGCGAATTCGGTCGCATGGTGGTGGACACCACGACCCGAGTCACTGGGAAGGTTCTGACCAACGAAGATCAGACTCGCATCAATAGCGAAACAGCGGCGCAAGTTTCTTTGTAACCCTTTTTTGATTAACTGCCCCGCTCATGAAAATCAGCAAAGACGCTCTCCGCTCCGCAAGGCAGCTTTTCCGCGCGTGCTTTGATGTGAATGGCCGGATGCACAACACGCGCGCAAAGCGGGTCGTTAAGCGCGTCGGCGAAACGAAGCCCAGAAATTATCAGGCCATTCTGACCGCCTTCCAGCGCCTCATCCGCCTCGAAGTCGAGAAGCGCACCGCGACCGTCGAAAGCGTGGCGGAACTTACACTTGAGGGCAGAGATCAACTCCGCCGCGATTTGCAAAAGAAATACGGCGACGACCTCACGCTCGACTTTTTCATCAATCCCGATCTCATCGGTGGCCTTCGCGTCAAGGTGGGCAGCCACGTCTGGGACGGCAGCGTCCGCGCCAAACTCCAAGCCCTCCGCGAACGGTTCGCCTGATCCCATAAATTTATTTTATCCAAAATCCGAAACGATATGAGCAGCATCCTCCAGGAAATCGAAACTGAAATCGCAGGTCTAAAGACTTCCGTCACCAAATCCAATGTCGGCATCGTTCGCGAAATCGGCGACGGCGTGGCCAAAGTCGAAGGCTTGAGCGATGTCATGCTCAACGAAATGATCGAGTTCCCCGGCGGACTCTACGGCCTCGCGCTCAACCTTGAAGAAACCGAAGTCGGCTGCGTGCTTCTCGGCTCTGGCGAAACCATCAAGGCTGGCGACGAAGTCAAAACCACAGGCCGACTGCTCTCGGTGCCCGTTGGCAAGAGCCTTCTGGGTCGAGTGGTCAGCGCACTGGGCGAGCCCATTGACGGCAAGGGCGAGATTAAAGCGGAGGCGCAATATCCCGTTGAAAAAATCGCGCCAGGCATCATCACCCGCAAATCCGTTTCCGTTCCCGTGCAGACGGGCATCATGTCCATTGATGCCATGATTCCAATTGGCCGCGGCCAGCGCGAACTCATCATCGGCGACCGTGCGACAGGCAAGACCACCATCGCCATTGACACCATCATCTCACAGGCCAAGCAGAACAAAGCCGCCGAACAGGGCAAGCTTCAGGGCCACAAGCCACTTTATTGCATCTACGTTTCCATCGGGCAAAAGCAATCCAGCGTCGCCCGCACCATCAAGATTCTCGAAGACGCCGGCGCGATGGAATACACCGTCATCGTCAACGCCTCCGCTTCCGACAGCGCGGTCAGCCAATACCTCGCGCCCTATTCCGGCTGCTCCATCGGTGAATGGTTCATGGATCAGGGCCAAGATGTTTTGATCGTCTTCGATGATTTGTCGAAACAGGCCGTCGCTTACCGCCAAGTCTGTCTCGTGCTCAAGCGCCCGTCTGGTCGTGAAGCCTATCCCGGTGATGTGTTCTATCTCCACAGCCGTCTGCTCGAACGTTCCGCTCGCGTGAATGAAAACTACGGCGGCGGTTCCATGACCGCTTTGCCGATCATCGAAACTCAAGCGGGTGATGTCTCGGCTTACATTCCGACGAACGTGATCTCGATCACCGACGGCCAGATTTTCCTTGAGACCGATTTGTTTTATCAAGGTGTTCGCCCCGCTATCTCGGTCGGTCTTTCTGTTTCGCGTGTCGGTTCCGCCGCGCAGACAAAGGCCATCAAAAAAGTGTCCGGCACCACGAAGCTCGATCTCGCGCAGTTCCGTGAATTGCAAGCGTTCGCGCAGTTCGGCTCCGATCTTGATGCCGCCACCAAAGCCAAGCTGGATCGCGGTGCGCGCATCGTGGAACTCTTCAAGCAACAGCAATATCTACCAAAAAGCTTGCCGATCATGGTGGCCTCGCTTTACGCAATGCAGAAAGGCTACTTCGACTCCGTGCCAGTTGACCGTATCCGCGAGTGTCAGGCAAAGCTCGAAGAATTCCTCAACACCCGCAAGGAAGCTTTGATGGACAAACTCGGTAACGAGAAAGCACTCGACAACGTCGAAGCCGATCTCAAGACCGCGCTCGACGACTTCAAGACGAGCTGGAAGTAATTTTCTTCATCCTTCATCCTTTCTTAGTTAAATGCCTAGCACACGCGACATTCGCCGACGCATCAAGTCGGTCAAAAGCACGGCCCAGATCACCAAGGCCATGCAGCTTGTCGCGTCTGCGAAGATGAAGAAGGCGCAGGATCAGGCCACGAACCGCCGCCCGTCCGCCGATATGTTCAACAAAATCCTGAACGGATTGCGTGAGCACATCGAGAAGGATGCGCATCCGTTTTTCTCGGAAGGCAAAGGCACCAAGACTCTCATCCTCGTCATCACGACTGACAAAGGATTGTGTGGCGGCCTTAACACCAATTTGCTAAAAAAAGTTATCGTCGCTGCTGAAGGTGACACGGATTTCATCACCATCGGACGCAAGGGCGCGCAGGCACTCGGTCGCCTCAAGCGCAATCTCACCGCTGAATTTACTGTCTCCGATCCCGCGCACTTTGCCCAAGTTCGTCCGGTTTCCAAACATATTCAGGAACGCTTCCTCAGCGGAGAATACAAGTGCGTCAAAGTTGCCTTCAACAATTTCATCAACACCGTCACGCAAGTTCCCGTCGTGGAAACATTGCTGCCCGTTGATCACGTCACGCTCGGCGGCAAACGTTCCCTGCATGGTCTCGACAAAGGTGAAGCAACCGAGGCCTCACCAAGCGTCAATCCGCAATACAGTTTCGAACCCGGCCCCGCGCAGGTATTGGACAAGGCCATGCCTGATTATGTGTCCTACACGCTTTACCAGATGATCCTCGAAGCCCGCGCCTCAGAGCACTCCAGCCGCATGGTGGCGATGAAGAATGCCACCGACAACGCGAAGGGCATGATCAAGGATCTCACCCTCGAATATAACAAGGTGCGCCAGGCCGCGATCACCAACGAACTCCTCGAAATCACCACTGCCAAGATGGCCCTCGGTTAATCTCAAATTTCAAATCGCTAATCTCAAATTTTCTTATGAGCAACATCGGCAAAATCGTTCAAGTCATCGGCCCCGTGGTGGATGTGGACTTCTCCGCAACCGGCAAACTGCCAGAAATTTACAACGCGCTGGAGATCAATTACGACATGCTTGGCAAGCCCACGCGACTCGTATGCGAAGTGCAGAGCCACATGGGCGACGGCTGGGTGCGCAGTCTTGCGATGACCTCCACCGACGGCTTGAAACGCGGCATGAACGTGACCGACACCGGCGCGCCAATTACTGTCCCGGTAGGTGAAGCCGTTCTGGGCCGAATCTTTAACGTTACTGGCGATCCTGTGGACGATCAGGCTGCGCCGGTGGTTGAAAAACGTTATCCGATTCACCGCGCGGCTCCGAAGCTCGTTGATCAAGATCCTTCCGCGCAAATTCTCGAAACCGGCATCAAGGTTATCGACTTGATTTGCCCCTTCACCAAGGGCGGCAAGGTCGGAGCGTTCGGCGGTGCAGGCGTCGGCAAGACCGTCGTTATCATGGAGCTTATCAATAACATCGCCAAAGGTCACGGCGGTTACTCCGTGTTCGCGGGCGTCGGCGAAAGAACTCGTGAAGGTAATGACCTTTATTGGGAAATGATCGAGTCCGGCGTTATCGCTACGGAGAGAATTCCTGTCCTCGACAAGGATGGCAAAGCTGTGATGGGTAAGGACGGCAAACCAGAAACGACGACGAAAATCGACGATAAAGGTCGCCCCGTTTTGAAGGAAGGATCTAAGGTCGCCCTTGTCTATGGTCAGATGAACGAACCTCCCGGCGCGCGTCTCCGCGTTGCCCTTTCCGCGCTCTCGATGGCGGAATATTTCCGTGACGAGAAGAACCAAGACGTGCTCATGTTCATTGATAACGTGTTCCGTTTCTCGCAGGCCGGTTCCGAAGTGTCCGCGCTTCTTGGACGCACACCGTCCGCAGTAGGTTATCAACCAACTCTCGCCGCTGAAATGGGCGCGATGCAGGAACGAATCACTTCCACCAAGCAAGGTTCCATCACTTCGTTCCAGGCCGTTTATGTGCCTGCGGATGACTTGACTGACCCCGCTCCGGCCAACACCTTCGCGCACCTTGACTCCACCGTAGTGCTCGAGCGTTCGCTTGCCGAACTCGGCATCTATCCTGCCGTTGACCCTCTCTCGTCCACCTCCAAGGCCCTCGCGCCGGATGTCGTCGGCGAAGAACATTATCGCGTCGCCCGTGGCGTGCAGCGCGTGCTCCAGCGCTACAAGGATTTGCAGGACATCATCGCCATTCTCGGCATGGACGAACTCAACGACGACGACAAGCTCACCGTTTATCGCGCACGCAAACTCCAGCGTTTCCTCAGCCAGCCCTTCGCTGTCGCAGAAGTTTTCACCGGCAGCCCCGGCGTTTATGTTTCCGTGAAAGACACCGTCAAAGGCTTTGCCGAAATTCTCGATGGCAAGCACGATAGCGTTCCCGAGGCCAACTTCTACATGAAGGGCAGCATCGACACGGTGATGAAAGCCTAACTTATCGTTGCCAGTCGCCCGTTATCCGTTGCCCGTTGAGCTTCGGATGCGGGAAACGGAAAACGGAAAACGCCATGCCTCTAAAACTCGAAATCGTCACTCCTGAATCCCGCGTCTTTTCAGACGACGTGGACTCCGTCGTCCTTCCCGGCACCGAGGGTGAGATGGGCGTGCTGCCGGGGCACGCGCCGTTGGTGACGATGCTCAAGCCCGGTGAATTGCGATTCATCCGTGGCGGCAAAGCCGAAGAATTTGTCGTCGGTGAAGGTTTGGTCGAAGTCACGGGAACGACTGTGCGAGTTCTGACTGATCTGGCCATGATCGAGACGGCCATTGACGAGTCCCAAGTGCAGGAAGCCTTGGCGCGTGCCGAAGCTCGCATGAAAGAAGCTGATCTCGGCCCCGAAGAAATAGCCTCCGTCGAAGCCATGATCGCCAAGTCCGTTGCTCAGTTGCATTTCAAGCGCAAGCGGCGCACGATTTAATGGTGCTGGTATTCTGGCAACAAAGTTGCTGTCTCAATATTTTTTGGACGATCAGCCGGATGTCGCCGCTCACCCGCACCGACCAGAATTTTTTGTCCTTCGACTTGTCGAGTTTGTGAAAGCTCATGCCCGGACTGGCCGGGTTCACTTGGAGGTCAAAGGCCGTCGTCTTCACGGCCTTCTGCTCGTCGCCGGTGAGGCGTGCGAGGCTGTCAGTGAAAATGTCGGCGATGCGGAAACCCATGAACCAAGATGATCAAAGTTGAACCAGCACAGAGGCATCGGCAAGCTGGCCCGCCCCTTCCAATTGCAGTGCCTTCTGAAGTTCTGGGTCACTTTCGATCCATGGCCAGCCTTCGATATTAGCATGTGCGGACGGCGGCTCCTTGGCATTAATCTCAAGTTGATTGGTTCTCACGACTTTGGCTTTGCAAATCGCTGCACCCCTTAATGTCCGACCACTCTTGTCGTGGTTCTTCCAGGTTTGGCGCAGCCGATCTGGCTCATTTCCAAGGCGGAAAACAGATGTGTTCCGGTATTTGGGATTAGGCAGGAATGCAGCTGGTTTCGCTCCAAACGAGTTGAACAAATTGCTCTGTGGCAGGAACCGCGCGAGATTTTCCTCGTCGGCTACATGTTCAGGAAGCCCGGAAGGAAGTAAATGCATGGCTCGAAATGGAATGGATTTCCTCTAAGACACGAGGCGGGACATTTGATCCGTCGAAACGTGCCACTCCGTGTCCTTTGTCCGTGCCATCTAGCCAAGCATAAGCCAGTCTTCTGCTGCTCCCGATGCTCAAGGTAAAACGACGATGCCGCGATGCGGTCCAGTCCAATGAAATCGAGCCATCCGGCTCCGGTGCAAATTCTGGCATTGGAAAACCATCAGGCAGTGCACGCACGAAATCTTGCGTCGTGGAGACAGCCAGAGGATCCAATCCGGCAGCGGCTTCACCATCCCACCCCGCCTCCGCGCATTCATTTGCCAATGCCTGTAGTTCCGAAATCGCGCCAGCCTTTCCACCAAACAGCGCGTGGGATCTCTCTCCAGACTCCACAACCGCAATCGCGGAGAGCCGGGCTGCTGCGGATTCAGGGGAAATGGCGCTTCCGCCACGGGAATAGGCTGCCAAGGCGGAATAGCCCATGCAGTAAACCCCGACTACTACTGAAAGAGGTTCTGGCATTTTTTGGTCAGTGTGTTTTTGAAGATGCGGTTCTTCAAGGCTCTTAATGCCTGAATCTTGGTCAGTATCCAAGTCCAGTTTTCAGGATCCCCATTCTCTACTGCGACTACACAATTGTCAAAGATAAGCGGCAATTTTTCCCCATCCGGCAGTTGAGTGGTGAGAACCAGATTCACTTGATGTCCTGTTTCTGTTTCTATCGCGCTATGCTGATTAAGGAAGCCCGTGAATGTCAGGGCTTTCTCATCGGGCAAATGGGGAGCCACCTCCAAATAGTCATCCAATTGCACGCGGCCAGCGGTCAGGGGAAGCGGAATCCGATTGATATAACGCAGGCGAATCACCCGAATCTGAGCAGGTGAGGCCAGTTCGATAAACAACCTCCAAGCGCGTTCGATTTCGGGCAGGTAGTCGTCGAGGCTGCCATAAGGAGCGAGCCGGTTAAAGGAAAATCCTAGCGTCCGCACCTGCACCAGTTGCTTCTCGTCCTCTTGCAGGAATTGGAATCCCTGCACGTCCCGGCGAACGGACATTTGCGGGGGATGATCAGGTTTCGTTTCTATCGTATGCTCCTGGAGGAATTGGGCGCGAAATTTGGGGTAGCGATCCCGGAAACGATCTCGGGCCGCACCTTCGAGCGATGCGATTTTCAGCCCGGGCGGCATATCACATTCGATGTCGAGCACGGCCTCGACGATTGGAGCCTTAGGAAAGTTGAATTCGGGTTCGCTCATTTCAATACAGGATAGCAGGTCACTGGATTTTGAAAACCTTCATCACCTCATCCCCCAGATGATTGATCACTTTCACGGCGATTCTGCCGCTCTTGGGTTTAACTCCCAATGCCGCAGTGGGCACTCGTAAGGGGAATTCAGGATGGGTTGGTCGAAAAAGGGATTGGACATTTCGCTGGAAGTTATATGCGAGAATTTATACCCATGAAAATTTCATTATGAAAAGATTAGAATCGAAGTCCAATTTTTGCTTTCGCGTGTTGGTCGGAAAGGGTTGGCTTGCATCGCAGGCCGGGTGTTCTAATCTCAAGCCAGCGTAATCAATATGAACGGTAGAAAAACGACGGGCTTAAAAAATCGATTCCATATTCTGACGGCTGTTTTTGCTGCGGGGCTTTTTGCGAATTCCGGCATCGCCGAAGAAAAGGCCAAGACCGATGGGCCGTCGTCAGTGTGGGTGGCGGAGAAGGATGGGAACCGCATTTATTTGGTGGGCACGATTCATTTACTCCGCGAGAAAGACTATCCGCTGCCGGAAGTTTTTGAGCAGGCTTACAGCGACAGCAAAAAATTGGTGTTTGAACTTCCCCCTGGAAGCGATGGCGCGAACGAGGTCGCGCAACGGATGCAGAAAATGGG
>JAYVQB010000077.1:0-10602 GCA_043757085.1 Verrucomicrobiota bacterium | reverse complement strand
GCGACCACCAGCATGGCCGCATCTACCGCATCACTTATCCCTCGCGCCCGCTGCTGGTTCCGAAGAAAATCTTTGGCGCACCTATTGAAGCGCTGTTGGAACTTCTCAAGGAACCTGAGAACGACGTGCGCATGAGAACGCGCATTGAGCTTGATGGCCGCGACACCAAGGCCGTCATTTCCGCCGTGCAGAAATGGGAGAAGGGACTCAATAAGGCTGATCCCAATTACGAGCACAACCGTCTGGAAGCCCTCTGGATTCATCAGCGGCACAATGTCGTGAACACCGCCCTCCTCGGAGCGGTGATCAAATCCCCCGATCCTCGCGCCCGTGCCCAGGCCGTGCGCGTGCTCTGCTATTGGAGTGATCGCGTGCCTGGCGCGCTGAATGCGTTGGCTCTTACCGTCAAGGATGAAAGCCCCCGTGTGCGGCTCGAAACCGTCCGCGCCTTGAGCTTCTTCAACGAAAATGAAGCCGATCGCGCGCAGGACATTGCCTTTGAAGCCGAGAAGTTGCCGATGGATGAAACGCTAAAGTATTGCTACGGCGAAACGATGAAACAGCTCCAGACGCTGGTGCTGCCCAAGGATCCTGCAAAGCTCGCCGCCGTGCTCTCTCACATGAGCATGGCGGACCTTGCCACGCGTCAGCAAACCGAGCCAGTGCTGCTCGCTCGCCTGGAGCGTCGCGAATACGATGTCGCCAGCCGTCAGCAAGTTATCGCCAACCTCGCTGCATTGCATAAGACCGACAAACTGGCTGAGATCATCGCGAACTTGTCCAACCTTGATGCAAAGGGCAACGAGGCCGCCGCCGCTGAACTAGTGAAAGTGCTGGTCACTTCCACGCCCGGTGAACTGGCCAAGGCCCGAGTCGCGTTGGTGAACCTCGCGAAATCGGCCAAGAGCAACGCTGTCCGCAAAGGCGGCTGGGCCGGAGCCGTTGTGGGTGACGGCAAAGCGGATGCCGCGTGGAATGAAGCCGCTGCTCCGCAAGATCGTGAAGCACTCATCACGGCGATTACCGCGATCACCGATCCCGCTCTGCGCGCCCAATTCCAACCGAAGCTCGCGGAACTCGCCGCCAGCGCAAACGGCGGCACCTTGAAGGCCATTCTCACTGCGCTGCCGATGATGGGGCCGCAGAATGCGAAGGCGAACTTCCCCGTGCTCGCGAAGCACCTGATCGACGGCAACGAGCGGAATGCCGCAGCCAGCGCCATCCTCGCGCTGCCGCGTGACAGTTGGGATAAGGCTCAGGCCGCACCTATCGCCCAAAGCATTCTGACCTATGCGAAGTCGCTTGATGAAAACAAGCGCAAGGGCCAGGACTTCATCGAGCTGAACCAGCTTGGCATGGAAATGGCTTCCGTCGCCGGAGATGCCGCGTTGCGCAAAGAACTGCGTGGACTCGGCGTGTCCACGTTTGTCATCAAAACCGTGCAGGAACAGATGCGTTATGACACTCAGCGCATCATCGTCGAGGCAGGCAAGCCATTTGAAATCATCTTGGAAAACGCCGATGCGATGCCGCACAACTTGGTCATCGTGGAACCCGGCCAGCACATGGCCGTCTCTACCGCCGCCATGACCATGACGCTGACCGAGGTGGACAAGAAGGACAAGCGCAAGCGCCAATACCTTCCCAAAAGCCACAAGATTCTTGAAGCCACGCGGCTCGTTGAACCTGGTCAGAAAGAGACCATCAAGCTCGAGGCACCGACCAAAGAAGGCACCTATGAATATGTCTGCACCTTCCCCGGCCACGGCATTCTCATGTGGGGTGCATTGGTTGTGACCAAGGACGTGGATGCCTACCTCGCCGCGCATCCGACATTCACGTTACCTGCGCCCGGCGCGCCGATGCCGCAGTAAAGAATCTCTCTGGCGATTATTAACCGGCAGTTTGGGGTAACCCTGCTGCCGTTTTTTTATTTCTGAGTCAACAGTCGGAACTGCTTTTGATAGCGCAGAGGCGTCAGGCCCATGTGTTTCTGGAAATGCTGGGTGAAAGCGCTTTGATCCCCGAAGCCCAGATCACGGGCCACCGTGCTGATTTGTGAGTTCTCATGCTGCAGGACTTCGCAAGCGGCCTGGATGCGGAGCTTCATCATGAAGGCCTGCGGGCTGCTGCTGAAGGTTTCGACGAATTTGCGGTGCAACTGCCTTGATGAAAGATGAACCATGGCCGCGAGTTCTTCCACGGTGATGCGCTTGCGGAAGTTTTCCCGGATGTAAGTCACCGCGCGGTCAATCTGGAGGTAGGGCTGGAGCACGGCCTTCTTGCCCTCATAACTTTGCGTGGTGCCCATGACGCCAATGATGCGGCCCTGCTTGTCGCGCAAGGGGAGTTTGTTGGTGATGAACCAGTCCGGGATTCCCTGACGGTTGAAGAACAACTCCACGATGTTCAGATTGGGCCGCCCGGTGAGCATGACTTCCGTGTCATCCGCACGGAAGTGCTCCGCCAGACGCGGGGGGAAGATGTCGAAGTCGTTTTTTCCGATGATGCCGGATTCCTCGGTGAAACCAAAGCGCTCAAAGAAAAGTCGGTTCACTGCCACGAAGCGGAAGTCCCGGTCTTTTGAGAAGAAAGAAACTCCCGGCATGTGATCGAAGAGTTTTTCGAATCCTCCGCCTTGCACGATATTTTTGAGGAACTTATCCCGCCGAATTAAATCCATCGATTCTTTCGCTTTCATCACAGGGCGGGGCATGGACTGATTTAACACAAAATCACCAATGAAGGAAGCTTCAATCACGCATCAGTTTTTTTCACGTCTGACCGTCCAGGTCTTGAAATCATAAATTCGTTTGGAGTCGCCGAGCATGATGGTGAGCGGACCCTTGTTGGGCTGAAAGACGTTGCTGGTCTCCAGCAGGTTGAATCGCGAGTAATCCAGAAGCTTGCCGTCCACGAGGCACTGGTCTTTCAATGGGGCATCCATCGGCTTCCATGTCAGATCGAGCGTGCGGCCCTTGAGGTTGGTGAAGGTGAGTCGCGGCGGACTGGCGGTAGTTTTGTCCGTGATTTTCGTTTTGCTGATGAGTGCATCGGCGAAGCGTTGCAACTCGGCCTCCGTCCCGCCGCCCGCGAATGGGGCCAGCGCTGTGGTCTCCAGAATCCAGCCTCCGCGTGGCGCATCACAATCATAAAGATCGAGATGCTCTTTGGTGTTCGGTTTGCCCCACTTGGCGGGCCGGGTGTAACGAAAGGCGAAGAGCATGCTGCCGCCGTGACAGATGATCCAGCCATCGCGCTCGATGCGTTTTAAAATGGCACCGCCCTGGGTGAAGGGCGCGTGACTCTTCCAGAACCCGTATTCTTCTGGCACATCATAGACGCCCAGTAGTGTGCCTTCATGCTGCATGGTTTCGCAATAAGGATTCTCGCCGTAGGCAAAGGCGTTGACGATTTTTTCTTTGGGCCGGCGGCGGTTTTCCTGGATGAAGGTGAAGGTGCTGCATGGCTTGTCGCTGTTCCATTTCAGCATGGTGCGGCGGCATTCTTTGTAGAGAAAGTCGCTGAAGGCCGAGCCATCCTCGCGCTGGCTGGCTAGGCCGTAGCCGCCGGTGAACCATGCCATTTTCCAGACCTTGGTATTCCCTGCGAGATGCGTGGCGAGCACCAGACGGTCATCGGGCAGGGAAGCCTGCCACGCTGGCAGCCAGTCAATCGGCAGCGTATGACCGGGATGGGCGAGCCAGTAAGTCTGCGGCGCGCGCCCCAGAAACGCGGGTCGGTCACCGCCAAAAAATAAGTAGGCCATGCCGCTGGTGGAGCTGCTGGCGTCCGGACTGAGATTGAGCGAGCCCCAATACTTGCCGCGGCCCGCCGTGCTGATGTGATAACCGTGAAACCAATGGGCACCCGTCTGCACCAGCATGAAATCGAGCGTCAGGCGCGCCGCGGTGCTGAGCTTTTTATCGCGGGCGAATTCCGCAATCATCCGCGCAGGGGCGAAGTCGGTGCCGTAGTAAACTGGCGCGTCGTATTCACTGGCATTGTGATCGGTGGTGTCGTTGAACACGCGCATCAGCCAGCCCGCGCAATTCTTTTGAATCTTTGCGGCGTTGTTGCCGTCCTGGTCCACAAGATCGGGCCACTCCTGTGCCGCCAGCCAGCCGGAGCCATCACGCATCAGCTCGTAGTTCATGGAGACGCCAATCGGTTTTGTATAACTCCAGCTCGCCGCGAGCGCCTTGACCTTGGCCGTCATCGCTGGCGTGAACTTGTCGCGATGAAGCAGATATCCGTGCATCACCGCGTGGAGATTAAACGGATCAGGCTCGGCCTTGAGCGTCGCATCAAGCATCCGGTCAATCGTCTTCAGCGTGCCGGGAATGTCCGTTCCCACCTGAAGCCGGGCCGCGTGAAAAGGCATCGCTTCCTTGGGAAAATTTGGATTCGAAGGCGATAGCGTGGCGAAGAGATGGACGGCGGCATCGGCACGTTCGGCATAATTTTTCCCTGTGATCCGCCCATCGGAAAGTTCGCCAGCCTGCACGGGCAAGCGCAGACAGAAGAGCGCAAGCAATGCGAGAGTGGCGGGACTTGTTTTCATCGGATACTATTTTGTCCGGTTCAGTCCGGCGTCAAATCATACCCGCCGCTGCCGGAAAGTTTTTAAGATAAAATGACCGATTAAGCATAAAATTAGTCAGTGATTAAAATGGAGGAATCTAGTTTTATAGACATATATCAGTCCACGCCCTTCCACCATGCCCCGCCTCATCCGTCACCTATTCTGCTTTGCCCTTCTAACTTCCGGTTTGTCATCTGCTGCTGACAAGACATTGCCGCCGCGTCCGATTCGTGTCCTTGTCATTAATCTGGACACGGCCCGCACTGGAAATGCCGTGCCGCTGCTCATGGAAAAACTCGGGCGAGATGCCATCTATTTTGATTCGCTCAAGGCAGAGGATGCGTTGAACCCGGAGATGCTCGGACATTACGACGTGGTGTTGGTGGATTCAGCCCAGAAGCTGACGGATGATCAGACCAAAGCATTGGACGGGTCTGCCAAAGGTCATGCGGCGATCATCAAAAAAAATCTCGAACCCGAGGCCGCGAAGCCCGACTTCGACAAAACCATGCGCGGAGAAATTCTGGCCGCAGCCGGGGAGAAAGCAGTCAAAGAATGGGAGGCTTTTCTTGCGCAACGCGAACCGGAAAAACGTGAACCGCATCCGATGGTCGCGAACTACGAGAAGCGTCCTCAGCCGATTACCTTCCAGCATCCGTTTGATGTGAAGGGCAGCATGGAGCGCACCCAAGTTCCGGCAGACATGAAGCTGGAGTTGTTTGCCGGTCATCCGGACATCGCCAAGCCCATCGCCTTCGCTTGGGATGAGCGCGGTCGTCTTTGGGTGGCAGAGACGCGCGACTATCCGCATGGCGTGGTCGCCAGTGGGCAGGGGAATGACGACATCAAAATCTGCGAGGACACCGATGGCGATGGCCGCGCAGACAAGTTCACCGTCTTCGCCGATCACCTGAATCTGCCCACCAGCATCACGTTCTCGAACGGCGGCATCATCGTCACGCAGCCGCCGAAACTAATTTTCCTCAAGTCATCGAAAGGGGATGACCATGCCGACATCCGCACCGTGCTCATGGATGCCTGGGGCGTGCAGGACACCCACGCGCAGGCCAGCAATCTCAAATACGGTCTGGACAACTGGATCTATGGCTCGGTCGGCTACTCCGGCTTCAAAGGCATGGTCGGCGGAAAGATGCAGGACTTTGCCATGGGAACTTATCGCTTCCGGCCCGACGGCTCGCAGATTGAGTTCCTCCACCAGTTCACGAACAACACCTGGGCGCATAGTGCCAACGAAGCCGGCGATCAGTTCGGCGGCACCGCGAATGGCGCACCTATCTTCTTCGGCGGCATTCCGGCCACGGCTTTTCCCGAAGGCACGCACGGCATGACCGCGAAAAAAATCAACCTCGTTGAGCAAGCCCACGCCATCACGACGAACTACCGCCAAGTGGATGTGATGGGTGGCTACACTGCCGCTGCCGGATCGAACTTCATCTACTCCGCCAACATGCCCGCGCGATTGCAGGGCAAGGCGATGGTCTGTGAGCCGACCATGAAAATTGTTTCCCTGATGGACGTGCAGCCCGCTGGCGCCGGATACAAAGCTGGCGACGGCATGAACCTCGTGGCGAGCAGCGATGAATGGATGTCGCCCGTTCATGCCGAGGTCGGTCCTGATGGCGCGGTCTGGGTGGCCGACTGGCAGAACTTCATCATCCAGCACAATCCCACGCCGAGCGTGGAAAGCGGCGGATTCAAAGGCGAAACCGGAGCCGGTGGTGCGCACAAGAATGATCTTCGCGACCACGAGCGCGGGCGCATCTACCGAGTCGTTTGGGAGAAGGCCACCAAGCCGGCAATCACTTCACTCAAGGGCGCCACTCATGCGCAGCTCGTCGCCGCGTTGAATAACGACACGCAATTCTGGCGGCTGAAAGCGCAGCAAATGCTCGTCGAGGGCAAGGCCGCCGACGTCGCTCCTGAATTGAAAAAAATGGTCGTCGCCAATGACGGCAGCATCGGCGCCATTCACGCGCTGTGGACACTTGATGGCCTCGGTCAGCTTGATGACGCCACGCACAAGGCCGCGCTTTACGCCAAGGACGCACGCCTTCGCCGCAATGCGGTGCGCGCACTCGGTGCCGATGCAAAATCGCAGTCCCTCTACTTCGGATCTGGCGCCGTAACTGATCCCGATCCCACCACGCGGCTCGCGGCTTTGGTGAAGCTCGGCGACTTCCCGGCCACCAAAGAAATCGCCACGCTGGTGCGCAAACTCAATGACGACAAAGTGGTTCGTGAAGACGAGTGGCTCCGCGAAGCCGCGAAGATGCTTTTGAAAAAACACAAGGCAGCAGCTTATAAAGAAGGTCCGAATCTTCTGCCCAATCCCGGTCTGGAGACACTCGCCGAGAAAGGACTGCCGCAAGGCTGGACGCGTCGGGATTACAACGAAAATACCAACACCAAAAGCGCGAAGTGGGAGATCGTGAGCGGCAAGGAGAATGTTCACGGCGGCGAGCACGCGTTGCGCTGTATCGCCAAAGGAAAGGAATCTGCCGACACCAGTTTATTTGCCGATGTGCCGCTCAAGCCAAATACGGAATACAAGCTCAGCGTCTGGATCAATGCCCGCTCTTTCCGCGGCGCGGCCAGCATGAATGATCACATCATCCGCCCCCAGACTGAAATCATCGGGCGCGATACCAAGGGGTGGCGCGAGGTGGAGGTCATCTACAACAGCGGCAAGGCACCTTTGGCCAGTCTCAACATTCTGTTCGTCGGCACCGGTGAAGTCATCTTCGACGATGTGAAATTCTGCGAACTGACGCCCGTCGAAGATGACTCGGAAAAAGTTCTCGCCGGTGATCCCGTGAAGGGGAAGGACATCTTCTGGAACCATCCCGTTGCCGCGTGCAAAAACTGCCACATGCTCGGTGGCGTCGGCAGCACCGTCGGTCCGCCGCTTGATGGCATCGCCGGGCGCAAAGACGAGGCCTATATCACTCAGAGTCTTCTCGAACCGAATGCCGTTCTCGCGCAAGGCTACGAAGTCTTGAAAATCTCCCCCATGCCGCCAATGGGACTCATCTTGAAACCGCAGGAACTCGCCGATGTGAAGGCTTTCATCCTGACGCTGAAAGAACAGCCCAAAAAGTAGAAGGCGTGTGTCGTATCGAATGACTCAACTGCGATGAAAACTTTCCTCTTGGCTCTTATGATTTCGTCGTGATTTCCCTGTTTTTGTTTCTCACGCAGCGGGCCCGTTTATTTTTGCCCGGATGCATCTTGGCCATGATGGTGTCCGTTTTGCCGGGCGCTTCCTGGTATGTGGCGCCGAAAGGCGATGATGCCACGGCGGGATCCATCGAACAACCTTTCGCCACGGTGCAGCGCGCGCAGAATGCGGCGATGCCGGGTGACACGGTATTCATCCGGGGCGGAACTTATCTGATGCAGGAGGCGCAGATTGCGGAACGGAAAGGTCTGTTTGCTTCCATTACATTGCTCAACAAGAGCGGCACGAAGGACCAGCCCATCATTTATTGCGCTTACAAAAACGAGCGACCGGTCTTTGATTGCTCGCAGGTAAAGCCAATGGGGATGCGGGTTAGCGCGTTCCATGTCAAAGGTTCGTGGCTGCGCGTGGTGGGACTCGAAGTCGTGGGCGTGCAGGTAACGATCAAGACGCACACGCAGTCGATCTGCTTCGAGAGCAATGGTAGCCATAATCGCTTCGAGCTTCTATCCATGCACGACGGTCAGGCCATCGGCATCTACCATGTGCGCGGATCGGACAATCTCTTCCTCAACTGTGATGCTTGGAACAACTGGGACAACATCTCCGAAGATGGCAAGGGCGGCAACACCGATGGCTTTGGCTGTCACCCGACCCAAGGCAGCACGGGCAATGTCTTCCGCAGTTGCAGGGCATGGTTCAATAGCGACGACGGCTTTGATTGCATTGGCGCCTATGAGCCGGTGGTGTTTGAGAATTGCTGGGCGATCTTCAATGGATTCTCACCAAAATTCGAGCGCAATGGCGATGGCAACGGTTTCAAGGCCGGCGGCTATGGCAGAGCATTGGCGGACAGATTGCCTAAAACTATTCCCCGCCACATGGTTCGTTTTTGCGTGGCTGCGGGCAACAAGAGCAGCGGTTTCTACGCCAATCATCATCCCGGCGGCTGTGACTGGTTCAACAACACGGCCTATCGCAACGGCACCAATTTTAACATGCTCGGACGTCTGGCCGACAACGTCACCGATGTGGACGGTTATGGGCACAAGCTGCGCAACAATCTGAGCTACCATGCGCACGCCGACCTGGCGCGATGCAATGCCGAGAAGAGTGATTCTGCCAACAACTCTTTCACGCCCGGACTCAAGGTTGATAAGAAGGATTTTCTCAGCCTCGATGTAAATGAGTTACTGAAGCCGCGGAAGGACAACGGGGAACTTCCCGATGTGAGCTGCCTTCATCTGGCGCCAGGCAGTGCGCACATTGATGCCGGTGTCGATATCGGATTTACCTTCAATGGTGTCAGGCCTGACCTTGGCGCCTTCGAACGATGACGGCTACTAAGATGAAAATTAAATCACTCGTCATTACATTGTTTATTCTAGCTTCCCAAGTGTTCGCTGGTGACAACTTTTTGGTCTATTTCGGCACTTACACAGGCGTAAAGTCGGGTAGCAAGGGCATCTATGTTTCCCGATTCAATGCAACGACTGGCGAACTTGGTGAACCGGTGGTTGCGGCTGAAACGGGCAATCCGAGTTTCCTTGAAATGCATCTATCAAAAAAATACATCTATGCCGTGGGAGAGGTGGGCACGCCAACGACCAAGGGTGGGGGAGTCACCGCTTTCAAGGTGTCATTGCCTTCAGGAATACTGACGGAGATCAATCAAGTCTCCGCCGTCGGTCAGGGCCCGTGTCATGTGAACATCGACCATACCGGAAAGCTGGCCATGATCGCCAACTACGGAAGCGGAAGCTGTGTCTCCTATGCCATCAAGGACGACGGCTCACTCAGTGAAGCGGTCAGCTTCCAGCAACATCAGGGTTCTAGCATTAATCCAATGCGGCAGTCCGGACCGCACGCGCACTCGGTCAACTTCAGTCCCGATAACAAGTTTGCCTTTATTTGCGACCTCGGGATCGACCGCGTGAAGATTTACAAGATTGATCCCCTAACCGGCAAGACTGAACCGCATGGCGAGGGAAAGGTTGCCGATGGCAGCGGTCCGCGACATCTGGCATTTCATCCCAATGGCAAATTTGTCTTCGTGAATAATGAGATGGCCATGACGGTGACCACCTTTGCTTATGACGCCGTCGCAGGCACGCTCAACGCATTGGATACGGTCTCGACCATTCCCGAAGCCGACCGCACATTGAAAGGACTCAGCACGGCCGAGACTCGCGTGCATCCGAGCGGTAAGTTCGTCTATGTTTCCAATCGCGGTCACGACACCATCTCAGTTTTCTCGTGCGATCCCGCGTCTGGCAAACTCACGCTGATCGACAATGTGAAATGCGAAGGCAAAACACCGCGCAATTTCAACCTCGACCCCACCGGCCAGTGGCTCATAGTCGCGCATCAGGACGGAAACTCCGTCGCGCTATTCAAAGTGGATATGGGGAGCGGCAAGCTCACCTTCACCGGAAAAAAACTCAATGTCGGCGGTGCCTGTTGTGTGAGGTTTCTGGAACTGTGAGGTCGTGCGGAGGAAATGGAGAAGCGTGACTTAGATACTGTCAGGAAATAAGTGTCTCAATTTATGCGGCTATTTTGGGCGCAGCGAGTAGTTCCATTCGCCATGAAACTCAGCCAGCTCGATGTGCAGTTTTGCCATTTCCTCATCGCTGATCTTGGTGCCTGCCGGATAGATGGCTGAATCGAGTTCGGCATGCACCCGCAGGCCCTTGCGATTGCTCGTCGCGGCGATGAGTTGCACGATGACTTCATGACTGCTCAACGGCTTGCCACGCCAGTTCTGACTGATAAAGGAGAAAAGCCGATGCTCGATTTTGTTCCATTTGCTGGTGCC
>JAYVQB010000076.1:0-2726 GCA_043757085.1 Verrucomicrobiota bacterium | reverse complement strand
AAGTCTCGTGCAGCCCACATCATGACGACTGGCAGCGGCATAAATATGGACACGCCGATTGAGTCCGTTCCCGGCTTGTCAGCCGTCACGGTCAAGATGCTCCTGCGCGATGACCTCAAGACTGCTGGCGATTTGATCACGCAGTTTCCCTCGCGACACGAGGATCGCCAGCGCATGGAGTTCAAGGGCTTCACGCCCTCACTTGAGCCAGTGTGTCATCATGTGCTAATCGTGAAAGCGCGCACCGTGCGCTTTGGCCGACGCTCCGGTTTCTTTGAAGCGGACTGCGAAGCTGCCAACGACAATCCCTTGCATCAGCAACTCACCCTGCGCTGGTTCAACATGCCATTCATGAATCGCGTGATCGCGGTGGACATGGAACTGATCGTCTATGGAAAGATCAAGGAAATCAAAGGCCGGCTCATCATGGGCCATCCCGAATATGAAATCGTGCGGGGCGATGACGATGACGCCGAGGCCGTGCAAATTCATACGGGCCGCATTGTTCCGGTTTATCGACTGTGCGGCGGATTGAAACAGAAACCGCTGCGTGCTGCAGTCTGGCACACGCTGCAAAACTTTGATTTCACTTCTGTCGCTGATTTGCTGCCAGTTCCAAAAAGTAACGGCGAGTTCGCGGGCTTGACCCGGGGCCTGGCTTTGCGACATGCGCATTTTCCGGAAGGACAAGAGTCTCTCACTCGCGCCCGACGCTATCTCGCGCTGGAAGAGTTCCATATTCTTCAACTTCGCGTTTTGCGGCGCAGACTCCGTTGGCGCGCGCATGAAAGCTGGCCAGAGCGCACAACGCAAGACACACTGATGCGCGGATTCATCGATTCGCTTCCCTTCAAATTCACGCCCGCGCAATCGCGTTGTCTTGAGGAAATTCGTCGTGACATGGCCTCGGCCCAGCCGATGAACCGCTTGCTGCACGGCGATGTCGGCAGCGGAAAAACCGTGGTCGCACTCGCGGCGATGTTGCAAGCCGTGGAGGCAGGCCATCAAGCCGCGCTCATGGCTCCGACGCAAATTCTCGCGGAACAACATTACGCCAACGCGCTACGATGGCTGGAGCCGCTCGGCATCCGTGTGGCATTGCGAACAGGCACAAAAAATTTCGACGCTGTCGAGATGCCGAATTTATTCTCCAACTTGGAGGGCGCGTGCGCTCCATTATTGCCAAGTCAAGAACCGCAGGTTCTCATCGGCACGCACGCGCTGCTCTATGATGCGGCTGCCATGCCGCGACTTGGGATCGCGGTGATTGATGAACAGCACAAATTCGGCGTCGCTCAGCGCACGCGACTGATCGCGCGCGGTCATGCGCCGCATGTGCTGGTGATGACTGCGACGCCGATCCCGCGCACCTTGAGCCTGACATTGTATGGTGATCTTGATGTCTCGACGATTGATGAAAAGCCCAGTCAACGCGGCGGCATCGTCACGTCTGTTCGTTCGCAAAAGAAGCTCATTGAAATCACCAAGTTCCTTCTCGGTCAAATCGAGGCCGGGCGGCAGACATACATCGTTTATCCGTTGATTGACGAATCAGAAAAGCTCAAGGCGGACGCTGCCACGTTGGGGTTTGAAGAATGGGCCGCGCGACTCAAGCCCCATGCGGTCGGCTTGCTTCATGGGCGCATGGATGCGGATGCCAAAGGCGATGTGATGCGCCGCTTCCGCGCCGGGGAAATCAAAACGCTGGTCAGCACGACCGTCATCGAAGTTGGCGTGGATGTGCCAAATGCCACTGTCATGGTCATCTTCAATGCCGAGCGTTTCGGGCTGGCGCAGCTTCATCAACTTCGCGGACGCATCGGGCGGGGCGAACATGAGTCGCATTGTATCCTGCTGATTCCTGACAAAGACGAGGAGGCAAAGGCGCGGTTGAAAATTCTCGAAGACACAAGCGATGGGTTCCGCATCGCCGAAGAGGATTTGCGACGACGCGGGCCGGGCGATTTGCTGGGCAGCGCTCAGAGCGGGCAGGCACCGTTGCGATTTGCGGAACTGCTGGGCGATACGCGACTGCTGACGACGGCACGACGGCTCGCTGAGCGCATCCTTGCCGCCGATCCCGACCTGAGCAAACCGGAGCACGCGGAATTGAAAAAGCTGGTGGGCGAAGATGATGCTCCTGCGGCGACGATGCAGTGACTGTTTTAGTGTTGTGGGCTGCCAGCCCTCATTCCCTGAGGGCTAGCAGCCCACAACACTTCGATTGCGAAAGAAATCTGATGAACCGGAACGGCTTCTCTTTATTGACGATGCGGCTATCTTTGCGCATTCATCCTCCCCATCATGTTTGACCACATCCGACGCATCATCATCGCCCTCGCAATTTTTTTGGCTGCGGGTTTGCTTTACCAACAGTGGCGCGCAAGGCACGGCGGCTACGGCTTGTTTGATTTGCTCGCGGGTAAAACCGCTTCCGGCCAGGAGAAATTCAGCGCACCGAGCTCACCGAAGCTCACCGACAGCGACGTTCCTAGTCTGGCCAGGCTCAGTGAGGAATCTACCAAGCTCGCCGCTGCCGTCTTGCCTGCCGTGGTCAGCATCAACACCCGCACCGTGGGGAAAGTCTCCGTGCAAAATGTTTTCGGCCTCCCGCTTTATCGCTATGGCGTATTACCCGGACTCGGCTCCGGCGTCATCGTGAGCAAGGAAGGGCATGTGGTTACCAACTACCATGTCATCAAAGATGCTGCGCAAATTAAGATCAC
>JAYVQB010000075.1:0-10697 GCA_043757085.1 Verrucomicrobiota bacterium | reverse complement strand
GCGTATCGTGAACTTGTTGCGTCAGTTCGCCGACAAGATTACCGCGCTCGTGCCATTGGAATGCGCCAGTGCCGCCACCATGATGGCGCTCGGTGCCGATGAAATTAAAATGGGGCCGCTGGCCTATCTCACCGCCGTGGATACTTCATTGACTCACGCCTTGTCGCCTGTGGATCGGAACAATAACGCCGTCTCCGTGAGCCAAGACGAACTTAATCGCGTGCTCCGTCTCTGGCGCGAGTCTGCGAAAGTGGGCGACACCAATCCCTACAAAAATTTATACGAACACGTCCATCCGCTCGTCTTCGGCGCGATTGATCGCGCGAGTTCGCTTTCGATCAAAATCTGCGAGGAAATTCTATCCTATCATCTCAAGGACATCAAAGAACGCAAGCGCATCAGCAAGCATCTAAACTCCGCGTATCCCAGCCACGGCTATCCGATCATGTTGCGCGAAGCCCAGCGCATCGGCTTGCAAGTCGGCGCGCTCGATCCCGTGATCAACGACCTCATGATTGATCTCAACGAGCAATATTCCGAGATGGGCCAGCAGGCTATTACCGATTACGACCAGGAAAATTACCACGACCACGAAATCCTTAACATCATAGAGGGCGGCGGCGTCGCGTTCAATTATCAGAACGACAAGGACTGGCACTACCGCAAGGAAGAACGTCGCTGGGTGCCCATGAACGACCAGAGCGCTTGGAACCGCATCAGCATGTCCGGCGGGAAGATGCAGACGAAGAGATTTCATATTAGGTAACCGCGCCAAGTGCGTCTCCTGTCATGTTGCACCCATGATCGAAGCACTTCAAAAAAAGAAGGAGCGCGAGTGTGTCGTGAGACCACTCGCCACTTTTACGCAGGGGATGTGGCCCCGTGTCAGACATAATTTTAGGCGAGTGGTCTGCGACACACTCGCGCTCCTTCTCAATGATGCCGCCACGTTCTTTCGCAAGCTTCAAGGGGAGGACAAATGAAGCGAATTTGGAAGATATTGCATTGGAAGCTCCCGGATTGCTTTGATTATCTGCCGAAATTGGTATTGGCTTTGATGGTATTGGCCTTGTTGAGTGAAGCTTTTTATTGGCATTCACTTCAAGAAAAAACAAAAAATCAAATAGCTTTCATCAGGGATTCCTATTCTGGGCTGACGATTTTGGAAAAGCATGACGTGCAGACAACCTTGCAAGCAATACTCTGGCGCAGAGGCGATACATGGGAAGCACTGAGCGATGAAGTCAAAAACGTGCGCCGCCACAAGGCATTGGATTCAGTGATAGATGATCTTTTGATCGCGAATTTTAGTAAGGCTAAAGCCAACGATGACTCACCATCTCTCCACCGCGAAAGCGAAGAAGCCTTCCAGCAATTCCTCAAGCAATTCCCGCCGCCAGATGAATGGAAGCAACGCTTGGAGCAGCAGGGCCTGACCGAGACTAAATTGCGCGAGCGTATTTCCCGTGAAACAAAACATCTCTCCGCCATCGAAAACTGGCTCGCCCAACAGCCCGGCAAAGTCACCGAGGCCGATGCCCGCGCTTGGTTCGATACGCACAAAAATTCGCTAACCATCCCCGAGCGTGTCCGCGCGAGCCACATTTTTTTAACGCGACTGGCAGACAAGGACACCGGACAGGACCGCGAACCGAAAATCCGCGAGCTGCATAAAAAACTACTTACGAAAGAAGCCACGCTCGAAGACCTCGCCCGCCAGTTCTCCGACGACGACGGCAGCAAGCCGCGCGGCGGCGACCTCGGCTGGTTCAGTCGCCACCGTATGCCACCGGAGTTTGCGGAGAAAGTCTTCGCGTTGCCCGTCGGCGAAATCAGTGCACCCTTTGAATCCCATCTGGGCTGGCACATTCTCGTCGTGCAGGAAAAGCGCCCCGCTCGTGTGATTGAGTTTGCAGAAGTGCAGAATGAAATCACCGCTATGCTGGAGTCTCAATGGCGAGAGGCGACCTTGCAGCGACTGATGCAAGAACTCCGCGCGAAAGCGAAGATCGAGATGTTCGAGTCGCGGATCAAGGAGGTTCAACCAAGTGCGTGATGCTCCTCGCTACACTCCATTTTGCCTACACTTCGCAGAGTGGTTAGTTGCATGAGCACCTCCGCTCGTTAGCATGAACGCATGTTTGGCAGCAAAAATAAAATCGTCGGGGTCATTGGCCTCGGCATCATTGGATCGCGGGTGGCGGAGAACCTGCGGAGCGCGGATTTTAATGTGTTCGTGTGGAACAGGACGGCGCGCGCGGTGCCGGGCTTTGTGGCCTCACCGTTGGAAGTGGCGGAGGTGTCGCAGATCATTCAGATTTTTGTGCGGGATGCAGATGCGCTAATGGAGGTCATGCAGGATATGAAGCCGGCGCTGAAAAAGCATCACGTGGTGTGCTGCCATTCGACTGTGAGTCCGGGTGCGGTGAAGCGGGCGGCGGCCATCGCCCATGAAATGGGGGCGGGATTCCTTGATGCGCCCTTCACCGGCAGCAAGATGGCGGCGGAGAAGGGCGAGCTGGTCTATTATATAGGCGGGGCGAAAAAGGAACTGGAAATGGCGGCGAAAGTGCTGGAAGCCAGCTCGAAGAAAATTCTTCATCTGGGTCTCGTGGGTGAGGCGAGCATCCTGAAGATTGCCACCAATCTGGTCAGTGGCGCGATCGCCGGCGCACTGGCGGAAGCCCTGGCCATCACCAAGGGACATGGCCTGGAGCCATCGAAACTGCTGGAGGCTTTTGAGAACAATGGCAACTGCTCGCCGCTCATCTCGATGAAACTTCCGGCAATGATGGCGGGAAGTTATGAGCCGCATTTCTCACTCAAAAACATGCTCAAAGATGCGCACTACGCGCAGGACTTGGCCCGGGAGGAATCGCTGGCGACGCCGATGCTGAATGCCTCTGTGGGGGCGATGGAGCGCGGAATGGAGGCGGGCCGCGGCGATCTGGATTTCAGCGCGGTGTATGAGAATTTCACCTGGATACGGGCCAGAAAGAAAAGCGTCCGTATTACGCTCAAGGCCTCGGTGCTCGAGGACGAAGATGAGGCCTGAACTGTTCCATGAGATCGAACGCGGCGGCGCGGCGGTGGATTTGTCGGATCGCACGAAGCTGCTTCTGAGCGGTGCTGATCGGGTGCGATACTTGAACGGCCAGGTCACCAATGATGTGCGAAAGGTCGTGACGGGTGCGCTGACCCTTCACGCCTGTGTGACGAATGCCAAAGGGCGCATTGAGGGCGATATGTTTATTCATGCGCCACCGAGCGCTGAGACGCTCTGCTTCGATGCGGAACCTGTCTTGCGCGAGCCGCTGCAAGCCCGGCTGAACCGTTACATCGTGGCCGATGATGTGGAACTGAAGGATGTCAGTGATGAGATGCGTCTCTGGCATTTTTTTGGTGATGCCGCGAAAGCAGTCCAGTCAATGCCGTTGACCGGGGCGGGCTATTTCGTCCCGGCAACCCGCCTCGGTCTTCCCGGTGTGGACTTGTGGATGCACCATGAGCAGGAGTTGCCACGCTTCGATTGCCCGCAACTTTCCCCGGCGGACATGGAAACGTTCCGAATTATCCGGGGCATTCCTCGCTGGCCCAATGAACTGAACGGCGAAGCATTCCCGCAGGAGGCTGGGCTGGAAGCCAGTGCGATGGATTTCTCCAAGGGCTGTTACATCGGCCAGGAGGTGCTTTCCCGCATCAAGACGTCCGGCAAGATGCCTCGGGTGCTGATAAAATGGGAGATGCCGCAGACGAACATTCGCGCGGCGCACTTCATTCCGGCCCGGCTGTTCGACCGTGGAGCGGATGGCAATCTCAAGGAAATCGGCCATGTGACCAGTGCTTGCTTGCATCCTTTGCTTGACCGTGGCGTGGGACTTGGCTATGTCCGGCTGGGTTTTGAGGCGGCGCATTCGCTGTTGCTTGCTGATGCTGATGAGCCTACCATCACCCACAAAGTAAAAATCATCAGGATATGAAGGATACCATTTATCGCCATTGTTGCGCAGCCTTGTGCGCGTTGATTCTCTCCGGCTGCGGCATGATGGGCGATCCAGGTGCCGTGAAAGATCCCACCGTTGATCAAATGGCTGACTTGGAAAAGCAGTGGGGACTGAAGCCCCGTGAGACGCGCCAGAGGTTCTCACCCAACGCCGATCCTTCGACGTCCGCTCCCTCGCCTACTCTTTCTCCCCAGCCACCGGCGATGAACCCCGTCCCCTCTCCCGCCACTCCGGCAACTCCCACTCAGACCATCCCGCTGCCACTTTCAGAGGCACCATCCATCCCCTCATCTCTGCGCTAAGAGAGAAAACTCCCGATCAATAAATCCAAAGAACCACGACACCCGAACATGAAGATCATCAGCCGCCTTTTTGTCTGCGCCATCCTGCTCACCGTTCAACAGTTGCACGCACAACAGTCCCCCTCCAAAGCCGACGCGACCGCTCCGGTGGCCAAGGCCAAAACAAAATCCACTGTCTCACCCGCGAAGCAGGCCACCAAAGATGCAGCCGACAAGACTGACGCCGCTGCTGCCGCTGCCAAAGCTGGTGCCCAGGAAAAGAAAAAGGTTCACACGCTCGCCGTTATGAGCATCCATTCAGGGCGCACGACCGAGGAGGTGATGTTTGAAATTTTTCCCGACCAGTCTCCGCAGACTGTGAAAAATTTCCGTCAGAACGTGGAAAAGGGCACTTACAACGGACTCGCATTCCATCGGGCGGTTAAAGATTACCTTGTGCAAACTGGTGACCCGGTTTCCCGCGATGACAATGCCCGCGACAAATGGGGCCTAACCCAAGAATCCACCATCCCCGGTGAGTTCAAGCTCCCCCACACCATTGGCGCTGTCGCCATGGCCCGCCGTGGTGACAAATCGAATCCAGATCGCCACTCCGACAGCACCCAGTTTTATTTCGTGCTCGGCGACATGAGCGGTCTCGACGGACAATACACGGTCTTCGGGCAAGTCGTCTCCGGGCTCGATGTGCTGAAAAAAATCTCCCGTTCCGTGACCGATTCCAATGACTGCCCGGTGGTGCGGGTGGAAATTAAGAAAATGCAAGTCATCGAACAACAGGGACCTGTCGCCGTGCTGACCAAGACGTCCGGCTCCGGCAAGCTCAAGCACACCACCAAGCCTGACGCCCTGAAAGGACCGATGGAAAAATTCCTCGAGCGCATCTGGTAATCCGCTGGAAGAATTTTCCCGGCAACTGCTCAGCTTCACATTTCACGCATGAGTCAGAACCGCTACGAAGTGCTGGGAAAAATCGCCGATGGCGGGCTGGGCTCAGTCTATAAAGCCTATGACCGCAACCTGCGACGTGAAGTTGCGCTCAAACGTGTCCGTGCCGAAACTCCGGAGCAGGCGGAATTGCAAGCCGGCCAGTTGATGGATGAGGCGCGGAACCTTTCCACGCTCCAACACCCGCACATTGTCACCATCTATGACGTCGGCAGCGATGAAGAAGGCGCCTATATTATCATGGAACTTCTCAAGGGGGAGACCCTAGAGAACATCATCGAGCGTGGCGCATTAAACGAATACGATTTCCGCGAGCTAGTCACACAAAGCCTTGAGGGGCTTGTTGCCGCGCACAGCTACGGCATGATTCATCTCGACATCAAGCCGCAGAACTTCATGGTCATCTGGCTGCCGAGCGGAAAGTTCCAGATCAAAATTTTGGACTTTGGTCTCGCAAAAATATCCCTTCAGCCCACAGTTCAAGACACGGACGAAGAAGGGGCGGTCATGGGTAGCATCTACTTCATGGCCCCGGAGCAGTTTGAGCGGGGAAACGTGGACGCTCGCACGGACATCTACTCGCTCGGTTGTGTTTATTACTACGCACTCACCCAGCATTATCCTTTCCAAGGCGAGACCGGCGCTGAAGTGATGGCCAGCCATTTGTATCACAGCCTGGCTCCGCTATCCGAACTTCGACCGGATTTGCCTCCATTCATACACGAATGGGTCGAGTGGCTCATCAACCGCCTCCCTGAACACCGGCCGGAATCGGCAACACAGGCCCACGATGTCTTCCAGGTAGGAGCATTCGCACCACGCGTCAAAACCGGAGAAGTGCCCGCGCATGATGCTGCCAGCGGTCGTCCTCTCGCCCCGCGTCCCACCCGTGCTGCGCCACTAGCCAGACGGCCCGACTCTCACTCGCAACAACTCGGTCATCGACCCGCCCCCCGCCCCATTGTCCGCCCGGTGAACATCGCTGCGGCGATGGCGCCGCAGCATCTCAAGCACAAAAAGCCCTGGCCAAAATCCGTCGTCTTTGGAATTTTCATCACCCTAGCAGCAATGGCTGTGATTTATCTGGCTGTGAATGTCTGGAGCCAGTCCCGTCGCCATGCCCGGTTCAATCTGCTTGCCAACATGGAAGCCCCAAGAGGTTCCGGTCAAGACATCCCCTTGCTGCTCGATTTTATTGATAACAAAGACACCTCGGAGTCCGCCGCTCAAGTTCTGGGGAAGATCGAAGGTGCCGAGGCTGGCGACCGCTTCATCATTCAGCGCCTGCCACTCGTAAAATCCGAATGGGCCAAGAAGAATCTCGTCCATGCGGTAGGTCAGCGTCATCTCAAGGAGGCGGTTGATCCCCTGCTGAAAATGCTCGCTCCGGCAACGACGCCCGAGGCGGGAGTCCGCACCACCATCTGGAACACTCTGGCCAAAATTTCATCACCATCGGACACGGCATCATTGATTGAAAAAATGCACGGCGCCAGCATTGATGAACTGCGCGCAGCAGAGTCCGCCCTCGTCGCCATCGCCCGCACAGAACCGGATCCTGCGCGACGCGGCAACGAAATCATCCAGACCTACCGCGCCAACTCCGCGTCAGAAGATGAACAGTCCGCCCTCCTGCGCGCCCTCTGCCGCATCGGCAACAAAGAAGCTCTGCCTGACATCCTCAAGGCGTTGAAAAACACGAACACCAAACTCCAATACAATGCCGCCTTGGCCTTGGCAGACTGGCCTACCGCCGAGCCTGTCTCTGCACTGATTGAGATGCTCGGAGCAGAGAAAGACTCTTTCACGCGGCTCAACGCCATCATCAGTCTCGGCAACCTTGCGCCGCTCGCGGGCGATGTCCCGCAAGAGGAAATCGCCAAATCACTCATCGCCACTTTTGCCTTGGCCAAGGACGCACGCTCCCAGACACAAATCCTCAACTCGCTCGGCAAAGTGGCCGACCCCGCCGCCGTCGCTTTCTTCACGGATCTCGCCGCCAATGATAATCGTCGCAAGACCGTCGCAGATGCCGCCGTGAAATCCATCAACGCGGAAATTGCCAAGATCGTTCCACTGACCGAGGGCGCGACCATCCTTCCGGCGGAGCAGGCCATCCTCACTCCCGGCCCGCTCACCGTGAAGGAGGGCGTCATCATCAACTGGTTCGGCACCGGCGATCAGGTGAGCTGGCTCATCAAAATCGACACGCCAGGCTCTTACGAAGTTCAGATATCGCTGGCCTCCACCGCTCCGAAACCGGGTCGCTATCAGCTCTCCCTCGGGCGTGAAGCCTACACCCGCGTCGTGGAAAATACCGATAGCAACTTCAGCTTCAAAACCGTAACTCTTGGCAAAGCTGAATTTAAAATGCCCGGCAGCTACCGCCTCTGGATCCGCCCGCTGGAAATACCTGAAGGCTTCCAGCTCATGCGCCTGAAGGAAGCGGGAATCACCCGCGGCGGAAGCTGAATAACGCGGGCGATTCCCGCCTGGGTTCACATCGTCATCCATCATGCTGCCGACCGATCCTGCATCACCCCATAGCCGCTGGAAAATGGGCCGTGTGGTGTTACAACGCGAAACCGCGCACCGCGGCGGCAAGACGGTGATTGTCATCAAGGATTTCGCCTCGCACCTTCCACAGTCAGTAATTGAAACCATCGGAAAACGCGTCCGCTCGGCCTGTGGCTGCGGCGGCACAGTGAAAGAAAAACGCATCGAGATTCAGGGCGATCAAGTGGCGAAGATTCGCGCCGTGCTCGAAGCCGAAGGCTTTGAAGTAGCTGGCGTAAAATAATCCTTCGGTATTGCGGCGGCACGATGTCTCAGCTAAAAATCCCCAAATGGAAAAGAACCGGCTCGAAGCGTTCAGCGACGGCGTGCTCGCCATCATCATCACCATCATGGTGCTGGAATTGAAAGTGCCGCACGACGCCGAGATCACGGGACTGAAACCCTTGCCACCAGTTTTTTTGAGCTATGTGCTGAGCTTTCTTTATGTCGGCATTTACTGGAACAATCATCTTCACATGTTCCACTCCACCAAATATGTCAGTGGCGGCAACTTATGGGCGAACTTGCATCATTGAGAAAGTATCAACCAAGTTGAGAATGGTGCCAGTCATCGAAACGAAACTCACAATAATAAGCCGTTGCCCGATGCGAACACCCCAGTCTATTCTTCGTTCACATGAAATCATCATCAATCTATTCACGACGTCTCACCCTCACCCTTCTGGCCGGATCCTTATTTTCACTGGTTGCATTCGCTGCCGTTGAAAAGCCGGCGAATAAAAAATATGAGGGAACCTTGGAGACTGGAATCATGGCCATCGGCGGGGAGACAACCGGCATCATTCTGAAGACCAAACTTGAAGGAATCTACGAACTGGAACTCGGCAAGGACGTAAAGCTCCGCGAGACCGCCGAAAAGTTGAGCGGCAAGACGGTGGTCGTGCAAGGTGAATACAAACCCCGCGCCGGAGTCGAAATTCCAGAACGCCGGATCATCGTCGTAAGCACGCTGGAGGCAGCCAAGTAGCCGTCACCGCAGTTACAGACGGAAATCGGCGATTCAATTTTTGCCGAAAATATCAGCTCCCCTATCTCGCTTTCACTCTTTCATCGACGGATGGCATCACTCCCGGACATCACATCCAAAGCGCAGGAACTTGGCATTCACGCCGATCACCTGATTCTGCTTGGCACTGACAAGGCTAAGATTTCGCTCCAAGCGCTCGAAGGAAAACCACAGCGTGGCAAGTTGATCCTCGTCTCCGCGATCACTCCGACTCCGGCAGGCGAAGGCAAGACCACGATTTCCATCGGACTTGCACAGGGACTGAGGAAAAGCGGACGCTCCGTCGCGCTCGCCCTGCGTCAGCCGAGCATGGGTCCCGTGTTTGGCCGCAAGGGCGGCGCGACCGGCGGCGGCAAGAGCACCGTGCAGCCTGCGGAGTCCATCAATCTCCATTTCACCGGCGACTTCCACGCAATCACCGCCGCGCACAATCTGCTGACGGCAGTCATGGACAACGCGCTTTATCACGGCACCACGCGGCTCGATCCGCTGCAAGTGCTCTGGAAGCGCGTGCTGGATGTCAATGACCGCGCGCTGCGGCGCATCCGTGTCGGACGTGACTCCGCTTCCGTCGAGCGCGTGACCGGTTTCGACATCACTGCCGCGTCCGAGATCATGGCCGTGCTCTGCCTCGCGGAATCGCTCGACGATCTGCGCGCCCGCATTGACCGCATCGTGCTCGGCTTCACGCCAGAAGGCGAACCCGTCTTTGCGAAAGAGATGCGCGTCACCGGATCGCTCATCGCATTGTTAAAAGACGCCATGATGCCCAACCTCGTGCAATCGGTGGAAGGCGTGCCCGCAATCCTGCACGGCGGCCCCTTTGCCAACATCGCGCACGGCTGCAACAGCGTGCTCGCCACCCGCATGGCGCTGGCGCACGCGGACTACGCAGTCACGGAGGCGGGCTTCGCATTCGATCTCGGCGGTGAGAAATTCATGCACATCAAATGCCGCCAGTCCGGTCTTGCACCTGATGTGATCGTCATCGTCGCCACCGTGCGCGCACTGAAAATGCACGGCGGTGTTGCTCTCGCGGATTTACAAAAGCCCGATGTCGCAGCGCTCGGGCGCGGACTGGAGAATCTCGCCGCGCATCTCGAAAGCGCCGCTTTGTTTGGCAGACCTGTGGTCGTGGCCATCAATCAATTCACGACGGATGCGGAAAATGAATTGCAAGCCGTGCATGATTTCTGTGCGGCACGCGGTGTTGCCAGCGCGACCGCGAATGTCTTCGGCAATGGCGGCGATGGGGCACTTGATCTTGCTGAGATAGTCGTGCAGGCCGCTGCGCAGACCTCGCCTCCCCTGAACTTCCTCTACGACTCCAGCCACAGCACCGAGGAAAAATTGCACCGCGTGGCCACGCAAATCTACGGAGCCGACGGCGTAGAACTGAGCCAGCTCGCGAAAGATCGCATTGAAGTTTTCCGCAAGTGCGGTTTCGGCCACCTGCCGCTCTGCATGGCCAAAACGCAGAACTCCCTTTCCGACGATTCCACACGCATCGGCCGCCCGCACGGCTTCAAAATTCAGGTGCGCGACTTTGAGATTGCGAACGGCGCCAGTTTCATCGTCGCCCTCAGCGGCACTCTCATGCGAATGCCCGCGCTGCCGAAAGTGCCTGCTGCCGAGCGCATCGATGTCGATGCGCAGGGGCGCATCACTGGATTGTGAGAATTCTTATCTTCTCTCCTGAGAAATGACGCATCGCGTTGCACCCCGTGCTCTAGCCCGACTTGGCGAACTCAGCGTCAAAACGGCTATTTTTGATGATTGATGACGCTGGAACCCTTGATTTTGCGAGAGGTCATTTCCCAAACGGCTTGTAGTGCAGACCTTGGTAGTTGCGTCACGCATTTT